>JAWWAN010000363.1:0-4615 GCA_033721675.1 Rhodothermales bacterium
CCGCCTCCGCCTCCGCTCTCCTCCAGTACGTGCTCCCGGCCGCGATGACGCCTCCCCAACGCACGCCTTCCACGCCCGCCCTTCCGTACCGAGCCGAGGTCAGCCGCCGAAACCCGGGGTGCCTCCTCTTCCTGATCGACCAGTCCACCTCGATGAACCTGCCCTTTGGCGGTTCGCAGGGGGACGGCGCCGAGAGCCGCGCACGCCGGCTCACGCACGCCATCAACGGGCTGCTCCAGGAACTCGTCGTTCGGTGCACCAAATCGCAAGAAGAAGGCGTCCGGCCGTACTTCGACGTCGGCGTCTTCGGCTACGGCAGCGAGTCGTTCGGGCCGGTGCTCGGCGGCGCGCTGGCCGGGCAGGCCCTCGTCTCCATCCGCGAACTCGCCAACCACCCCCTCCGCCTGGAGCAGGGGATCCGTAGCATGCCGGACGGGCGGGGCGGCCACGTCGAGGTGCCGATTCGCTTCCCGATCTGGTTCGAACTCGACGCCCTCGGGCGCACGCCGATGTGCCGCGCGCTGGACGAGGCCCGCGCGGTGCTCCACGAATGGGCGCGGGCGCACCCCGAGTCGATGCCGCCGCTCGTGTTCAACCTGACGGACGGCGAGGCGACGGACGGCGACCCGGCCGAGGCGGCGCAGGCGCTACGCGAGGTGCGCACGCAGGACGGCGCCGTGCTGCTCTTCAACGTGCATCTCTCCGAGCGCACCGGCCCGCCGGTGCTCTACCCCTCGTCCGAAGACGGGCTGCCGGACCCCTTCGCGCGCCAGCTTTTCTCGATGTCGAGCCCGCTGCCGCCGGCGTTCCGTGCGCGCTTCCAGGAGGAAGGGCTCGCGGCCGAGGACGGGGCGCGCGCCTTCATCTTCAACGCGGGCCTGGCCGAGGTCATCCGTTGCCTCGACATCGGCACCCGGCTCACCATCCGGACCTGACGGGTGCCAGTCACCAAGCCGCCTTCCGAATCGACCCCCGACGTCGAGACGCCCGTGCCGGATGGCGCGGGGGAGGGAGGACCCACGCTCAAGGTGACGGCGCAGACCTTCCCGAAGGACGGCATCGAGACGCGCCAGTTCGAGGACGCCTTCGCGTTCAGCGACCACTCGGCGGCCGTCGCCGACGGCGCCAGCGATGCCTTCGAGGCCGGGGCCTGGGCGCGGCTGCTGGTGGCCTCCTACGTGCATGCGGCGCCGACGGCCGACGGCTTCGCGGCCTGGCTCCGCGCGCCCGCCCGCGCATGGGACGCCGCGCTCGACTGGGACGCGCTGCCCTGGTATGCCGAGCAGAAAGCCCGCGACGTCGGCGGGCTGGCGACGTTCCTCGGGTTGCGGCTCGGGGACGCGGCCGACGGCGAAGCGCGGTTTGAGGCGCTCGCCGTTGGCGATGCCTGCCTGTTCCACCTCCGCGGCGACGCCATGGAGCGCCGCTTCCCGGTGGGCGCCACGGAAGGATTCGGCACGACGCCCGCGCTGCTGTCGACGCTTCAGGATCATAACCGGAGGCTCCTCGACGCCGGCGCCCTGCAGCGGTACGTGGGCACCTGCCGGCCCGGAGATCGCTTCTTGCTCGCCACCGACGCCCTCGCCGAATGGCTCTACGCCGTCGCCGACCTGGACGACCCCGAACTCGGCTTCCCGGACTGGCCGGGTGTGGTGGATGTGCTCCGGCACGACTTCGTGCGGCTTATCCGCACCCTCCGTGGCGCCGACGCCCTCCGCAACGACGACGTCACGCTGCTCATCGTGGACGTCGTGGCGCACTGATTCCTCGGGTAGGGCTTAGGAGCCCTGCGGGACGGCCGATACCCGAAAACGATACGGTGTACCTCGACTCATCCTGATCGCATCATGGGAACGCCCATGCGCTGGCCCACGGCGGTGGATTACCAGGCGGCGCTGCAGGCGCCGGGGGTGAGCTTCCAGGATTCGGTACTGAGAGAAGGCATCGTGCGCACGGATCCGCTCGGCATGCCGGTCGTCATGACGGGCAACGTCGCGGCGGCCTTCCGGATGGAGGCCGGCGGGCGCGAGGTGGCGATCCGCTGTTTCACGCGCAGCCGAGATTTTCAGGCACTCGCGCGCCGCTACGAGGCCCTGAGCGCGCTCCAGCAGCGCACCCATATGCCCGGCCTCGCAGCCTGCCGGTACCTTCCAGAGGGGTTGCTGGTCGGCACCCGCGCGATGGGCATCGTCGAGATGGAATGGATCGACGGGCTGCATCTCCATCGCTACGTCGCGCGCCATGTCGACCGGCCCGAGGCCCTGCGTTGCATCGCCGAGCAGTGGCGCGTGATGATGGCCCGGCTGGAAACGGCACGCCTCGCCCACGGAGACCTCTCGGACGGCAACGTGCTGGTCGATGCGGCGGGGCGGGTCCGGCTCATCGACTACGACGGCATCTACCTGCCCGAGCTGGCCGGCCTCCCCTCCGGCGAGATGGGGAAGACCAACTATCAGCATCCCGCCCGGCTGCGCGAGGAGGGGAGGGGGGGCGGGTACTTCGGCGAGAACATGGACGCCTTCGCGGCCCTGGTGATCTATCTCTCCCTCCTCGCCGTGGCTGACGACCTTACACGCTGGCCGCGCTACCACGTAGGCGACAACCTGATCTTTCGCCAGGACGACTTCGAGGCGCCCGGTGCCACCCCGATCTGGGATGAGCTGGCCGCGAGTGACAACCGCGAGCTACAGCGGCTGGCCGATGCGCTCGCAGACTATTGCACCGCGCCGATCGAGACCCTGCCTCCGCTCGAGCACACCGTGAGCCGCAACCCCGGGCACGAGGTGCGTCCCCCCTCGAAACCGTCGGCGCCGCCCTCGCACTCGGCTGCGGCGCCCGCTCCGGAGAGGCACACGTCGGCCGCCCCCCGGGAGCCTGCCCGGGCACCCCACTGGCTCGACGTGCTCCGCGAGACCCCGGCGACCGAGCCGGAGCGGACGCCGGTGCCGGTCTTTACCGACGATCGCCCGCCGACGCGGTGGATATGGCCTCGCATGGGAGGCCTCAGTCTCATCGCGCTGGCGGCCCTGCTCGCGGCCGGGGCCATGTGGGCCACCACGCGCCCCCAGCCGGCCCTCTCCCGCTATTCACCCGAGCCGATCCAGAACCTGGCGCCGGCAGACCTCGAAGGATTCTATACCGGCGTGGCCGGGACCGCGCCGGCCCGCCAGGACCCCGTCGCACTCACCCTGGAGGAGCCCGAACGCGTCCACGAAGAGGACCAGGCCCTATTCAGGTATCACTTGAACTGGCGCACGTTCAGTAATTCCGGTAGAGCGCGTTACGATCCCTCGACGGGGCGGATACAACTCGGCGAGCAGATCGAACTCGTGGTCGGGCTCTCCGACGCCGACGAGCTCGTGCTGACGTCTCTGGAGACCGAGGGGCAGGGCACCTGGATGCAGGTCCGCCGGCGCCGCTGAGGGGGACCCTGGCGGGCGGAACGTCGTCGGGAGGGGGCGGTTGACCGAGCAACCCGCGCTCGATCCATCCGTGCCCATGCCCGAAGCCCCTCCCGGAGGCACCGCCCCCGATGCCGTCCGCGTCTGCGTCATCGACCTCGGCACCAACTCGTTCCACGCGGTGATCGTGGACGCGCACGCCAACGGGTCGTTCGAGGTGCTCGACAAGATCAAGGAGATGGTGCGGCTGGGCGAGGGGGGCATGGCGCAGCACCACCTCACGAGTGCGGCCATGCAGCGCGGCCTCGACGCGCTCGTCCGCATCCAGATCCTGGCGGAAGGGTGGGGCGTCGAGGATTATCTCGCCTACGCCACCAGCGCCATCCGCGAGGCCGACAACGGAGGCGACTTCATCGTGCGGGTCCGCGAGACGGTGGGGATCAACATCCGCACGATCAGCGGCGAGATGGAGGCGCGGCTCATCTGGCAGGGCGTCCGGCGGGCCGTCGAGATGCCCGCGCCGGCGTTGCTGGTGGACATCGGGGGCGGCTCCACCGAGTTCATCGTGGGCACCGGGCGCACGATCCATCTGGCCGAGAGCCGCAAGCTGGGCGCGGCCCGCATGACCGAGCGCTTCATCACCACCGACCCCGTCGAGCCCGGTGAGTTCAAGGCGCTGCGCGCGTACTACCGCCGCCAGCTTCGCCCCGTGCTGGCCGTCGCGCGGGAGTACGGCGTCGCCGAGATCGTCGGCAGCTCCGGCACGATGGAGAACATCGCGCAGGTCTACGTGAACGCCCACGGGGACGCGAGCCGGAGCATCTACCAGCAGCCGCTGGCGGCCCGGGCCGTGCGGACCGTGACCAAGCAGCTGATGCGCTCCTCGCGGGCGGAGCGGGAGGCGATGGCCGGCATCGACGAGAAACGCCTCGACCAGGTCGTCGCCGGGGCGATCCTCGTGGACGTGCTGCTCAAGGACCTGGCGGTGGACCACCTCCGGATCTCGCCGCACGCGCTGCGCGAGGGCATGGTGGTCCACTACATCGAGCAGAACCACGGGCGGCTGGAGCACCTCGCGGCGCACGTGGGGGTGCGGCGGCGCAGCGTCTACGAGCTCGGGCACCGGTGCCACTGGGAGGAGGGCCACGCCCGCCACGTCGCCTCCCTCGCGCTCGGCCTCTTCGACGCCCTGCGCCCCCTCCACAGGCTCGGCG
>JAWWAN010000364.1:0-4615 GCA_033721675.1 Rhodothermales bacterium
CCTGCCGACCCGGGTCGGCAGGGCGCGCGGTGGTACGGGCGGCCGTGTAGAAGACTCAGTCAGAGGGCGCTTCCCAGGCGCGCGCGAGCTGTTCGATCAGCACCCGCTCCTCGACGAGCAGGACGCCGTCAGCGTGGGCCACGTAGCGCAGGTCTTCGAGCACGGCGCTGCGCTGATGGATCGGCACCTGCATCCCCACTGCACGGACGGCATCCTCGAAGCGGCGTCCCGGCGGGCGGGTTTCGTAGGTCTGGAGCACGGCGTTGAGCACGGCCCGCAGATCGTCGGCACGGGCGTTCGGCATCCACTCGCCGATCTTCTGGAGGATCGCCTCGATTTCCGCGCGCGCCAGCACGCCGTCGGTCCGGTGAGCGAGGGTGACGTAGATCAGGGCGAGGTCGTGGACGAGGGACCAGTCTCCGTGGGCTTCCTGCTCGAAGACATTCCAGCTCGCGTCGGGCGGGCTGGGGTCGTCGCCGGGCGCCGAGCGCCAGGCGCGGACGAGTTCCCCGATGAAATGCGCCTCTTCGTAGAGAAATCGGTCGTCGGACTTTCCGATCTCGGTCAGGTCCCGGACGACGCGGCGGCGCAGGGATCGGGGGACGTTGGCGCGCAGGTTCGTGACGGCCTGCCGGAGCCGCGCAACGGCATCGGCGCCCGTGTAATCGACGAGGGCCGTGCGCATGGCGTGTAGCACGGTCCCCTCGGAGAGCCCGGCCTGCGCCTCCTGGAGGCACCGGGCGATGCGGTCCATCTCGGCACCGTCGAGGTGGCGGTCGGTGCTATGGGCCAGCGCGATGTAAAGGAGCGCGAGGTCGTGCAGAATCGACCCGTTGCGAGCCGGGGCGTCCATGGGTCGCCGCGAGGTGGTAGGCGGGTGTCGTACCTGTTCGATACGAAGGTCGATTCGGAAAGTCGCAAACCGCGCGATCCCGCGTGCCCATCCGTACCTGAATCGTCACACCCCCGCCTTGAAATGCCAGGAACGAGACCTCTTCCGCCCTCCCAGAACCGCCGCAGGGGCGGCGCGCATGTGCACCGCCCCTGCGAAGACGCGATAGGCGATCCCTGCGCGGAGCCTACTGCGTGCCCGCCGGGGGCGCGGCTTCCGTCTCCACCATCACCGCCGGCACCTCGTGCTGGCGGACGAGCTGGTTGAAGGCGGGCAGGTCCGTCGCCATCACATCCCGCAGCTTCGCCAGCTCGGCGTCGATCTCGCGGACGAGCATATCTTTGACGGCCACGGCCTGCGCGGTGGGGCGGAACGCGCCGCGCCCGACGACGCCGGCGAGCGCGCTGAGCCGGTTGTTGAGCTTGATCGGGAAGTTGAGCGGATCCTGGCGGCTCTCGTTCTTCGTCTGGTAGAGCGCTTCCTCTACGGCCGTGATCTCGGCGATGAGCGCCTCGCCGGCCTCCTTGATCGCGTCCTTGCCCGCGTTCTCCTCGGGCACGCGGCCCGTGACGGCCTTCACCTGCTGCCGCACCTCGCGGATCTGCTTGATGGCACGGTGCGTCTCGGTGAGCTTGTCCCGCACGTCGATCAGGAAATCGAACTGGGCCTGCACGTCCGCCAGCGAGGAGGAGGCGCGCGGGTCGGGCAGGATCTCGAACGGCACCTCGGTGGAGTCTTCGCCGAGGACGAGGCGCGCGCGGTAGGTGCCGGGCACCGCCGTAGGGCCGCCCAGCCCGCCGGCCCAGAGGATCAGGCCGTCGAAGCCCTCGGCGTCGGCGTAGTCCATGTCCCAGACGAGCTGGTTGAGGCCCGCCGCGAGCGGCATGGTGCTGCGCCGCTCCGCCGGCGTGAACGTCTCGATGATCGTCCCGTCGTTTTCCAGGATGCGGAAGGAGGCCGCGCTGCTGTCCGGCACGTCGGCGAGGTAGTAGTGGAAGACGGCGCCGGCGGGCGGGTTGTCTCCGCGCGTGCGGCCGTCGCTGCCGCCGCCGCGCCCGCCGAGCCGGTAGGCCGGCCGGGGCTGGAAGAGCCAGTGCGCGCTGGCGGCCACGCGGTCCGAGAGCTGGTGCAGGGGCGTCAGGTCGTCCATCACCCAGAACGAGCGGCCCTGCGTGGCGACGACGAGGTCGTGGTCCTTGACCTCGATGTCGGTGATGGGCACGACGGGCAGGTTGCGCTGGAACGAATGCCACGAGGCGCCGTCGTCGAACGAGACGTACATGCCGCTCTCCGTCCCGGCATAGAGCAACCCCTCACGCGCCGGATCGGCCTCGATGGCGCGCGTGAAGTGGAGCGGATCGATGCCGTCGGTGATCTTCGTCCAGGTCTGCCCGTAGTCGTCGCTCTTGTAGAGGTACGGGCGGAAGTCGTCGAGCTTGTAGCGCGTGGCGGCCACGTAGACACCGCCGGGGTTGTGCGGATCGACGATGAGGTCGTTGATCTGGGCGAACTCGGGCAGGATGCGCGCGCTCGGGGTGACGTCGGTCCAGGTCTGGCCGCCGTCGCGGGTGATGTGGATCAGCCCGTCGTCCGAGCCGGCCCAGATGACGCCGGCCTCGTGCGGGCTCTCGGCGACGGCGAAGATCGTGGCGTAGTACTCGACGCTCGTGTTGTCTTTGGTGATCGGCCCGCCCGAGGGGCCGAGCATCGTGGTGTCGGCGCGCGTGAGGTCGGGGCTGATGGGGGTCCAGCTCTGGCCCTCGTCGGTCGTCCGGAAGAGGACGTTGGCGGCGGCGTAGAGCGGATAGTCGCCCGTGGCGGGGTCGCGGTGGGGTGAGAACAGGATGGGGAAGTTCCACTGGAATCGGTAGCGGAGGTCTTTGGCGCCGTGCCCCATCGGGTTGTCCGGCCAGACGTTGACGGCCCGCACCTCGCCCGTCTCGTGGTCCACGCGGGTCAGGAAGCCGCCGTAGCTGCCGCCGTAGACGACGTCCGGGTTGTCCGGGTGGGGGGCGATGTGGCCGCTCTCGCCGCCGGCCGTCGGCTCCCACGCGTCCTCGCCGATGCCGAAGCCCTCGGTCCGGTGGAGGATGCGGACGGTCGAGTTGTCCTGCTGGGCGCCGTAGATGCGGTAGGGGAAGTGGTTGTCTGTAGTGACGCGGTAGAACTGGGCCGTAGGCTGGTTGTGGTACGTGGTCCAGTTCGCGCCCCGGTCGTAGCTGACCTGCGCGCCGCCGTCGTCGGCGACGGCCATGTGGTCCGGGTCGTCGGGGTCGATCCAGAGGTCGTGGTGGTCGCCGTGGGGCGTGTCGATGTCTTCGTAGGTGCGGCCGCCGTCTTTGGAGCACCAGAACTGGACGTTGAGGACGCACACGCGGTCCGGGTCCTGCGGGCCGGCGTAGATGCGGGTGTAGTACCACGCGCGCTGGCGCAGATTGCGGTCGTCGTTGATGCGGCGCCAGGAGGCGCCGTCGTCGTCGCTGCGATAGACGCCGCCCTCGGCGGCCTCGACGATGGCCCACACGCGGTCCGGGTCGGCGGGCGAGACGGTCACGCCGATGATGCCGAGGGTGCCGCCGGGCAGGCCGTTGTCCCGGCCGGTGACCTCGCGCCAGGTGTCGCCGCCGTCGGTGGAGCGCCACAGGCTCGAGTGCGGGCCGCCGCTCTCCAGGCTGTAGGGCGTGCGCTTCACCTGCCAGAACGTGGCCCACAGGTTGCGCGGGTTCGTCGGATCCATGTAGAGATCGACCGCCCCGGCCTCGTCGTCGACGAAGAGGATCTTCTCCCAAGTCGCGCCGCCGTCTTCGGACCGGAAGACGCCGCGCTGGTCGTTCGGGCCGTAGAGGTGGCCGAGGGCGGCCACGTAGACCAGGTCCGGGTTCTTCGGGTGGATGCGGACGCGCGGGATGTGGCGCGTATCGTTGAGGCCGATGTTGCGCCACGTCTTCCCGGCGTCCTCGCTCTTCCACATGCCGTAGCCGTGGCTGACGTTGCCGCGCACGGTCTTCTCGCCGCCGCCCACGTAGATCACGTTCGGGTCCCACTCGCTGACGGCCACCGCGCCGATGGAGCCGCCGAAGTAGCCGTCCGAGACGTTGCGCCAGGTGGAGCCGCCGTCCGTGCTCTTCCAGACGCCGCCGCCGGTGGCGCCGAAGTAGTGGACGAGGGGCTGGCCGACGACGCCCGTGACGGCGGCCGACCGGCCGCCCCGGTAGGGGCCGAGGCTCCGGTAGTCGAGGGCGCTGTAGAGCGTGGTGTCGTAACGGACGGTCTGCGCGCAGACGTCCGTGAGGCTCCACCCGGCGGCGAGCAGGCACGCGCCGAGGAGCCGCCAGAAGGCGTTCTTGCTGAGCATGGGTGGGGAGGCTGGCTGGGGGTTTACTGAGGTGGCTACATGATAGCGCATCGCGCGGCGAGTAGCCAGCCGCAAGGGGCCCGAAACGCCGGCCCCTGCCGGCGAACCTGCCCCCCGCCCCCATCGTTTGCGACACGCGCGATCCACGTAGCCCGAGGCCGATGACCCCCACGCTCGAAGAAAAGCTCGCCAACCTGCCCACGCGCCCCGGCGTCTACCTCCACAAAGACGCCGGGGGGACGGTGCTCTACGTGGGCAAAGCCAAGAGCCTGCGCCCGCGCGTCCGCTCCTACTTCCAGGAAAGCCGCCCGCGCGATGGCCGCCTCCAGGCCCTCGTCAAGAAGATCGCGGACGTCGAGGTCATCGTC
>JAWWAN010000365.1:0-4594 GCA_033721675.1 Rhodothermales bacterium
CTACGTCCGCCTCCCCGAAGACGAGCGCGATGCCATCTCGGACGTCGAGCGGTACCGGATCCGTGTGCCCGGCGGCGAGGTCGCGCTCGGGGAGGTCGCCGCGGTCTCGTTCGGCAAGGCGCCCTCGGTCATCCGGCGCCAGGAAGGCCGGCGGGTGGTGACGGTGACGGCGGACGTCGACCCCGGCGTGGTTACGGGCCAGGAGGTCACGCAGCGGCTGCGCGGCGAGATCCTGCCGGCCGTGCAGCGAGACTATCCCCAGCTCGCCTACCGCTTCGGCGGCGAGCAGGAGGAGCAGAGCGAGTCGTTCGGGGATCTGGGGCAGGGCTTCGCGCTGGCCCTCCTCGCCATCTTCGCGCTCCTCGCGATTCCGTTCCGCTCGTACCTCCAGCCGCTCGTCATCATGTCGGCCATTCCGTTCGGGATCATCGGGGCGCTCATCGGCCACCTGCTGCTGGACCTGCCCGTCGGCATCCTGAGCCTGTTCGGCATCATCGGCCTCTCCGGCGTGGTCGTCAACGACTCGCTCGTGATGATCGACTTCATCAACGAGGAGCGGCTCTCCGGCAAGCCGATGCAGGACGCGATCGTCGCCGGCGCCAAGGCGCGCTTCCGCCCGATCCTGCTCACCTCGCTGACGACGTTCCTGGGCGTGGCGCCGATCACGTTCGAGACGAGCCTGCAGGCCCAGTTCCTGATCCCGATGGCGGCGAGCCTGGGCTTCGGGATCGTGTTCGCGACGGGCATCCTGATGCTGCTCGTGCCGGCCCTCGCGATGATCCAGTACCAGGCCGAGTTCCAGTTCAAGAAGCGGGTGCTCGGGCAGAAGGAGGACGAGATCCACGTGGTTCACCACAGCCAGCACGCCGAGCCAGCCTGAGCCCGGCCGCCGGGGGATGGCTCACCGGGTGGCGGCCCGCACGGCGTCCTCGGCCAGCACGCGGTCCAGCGTGCCGGCGAGGCGGTCGGCGTCGGCCTCGGAGAAGCAGAGCGGGGGTTTGATCTTGAGGACGTTGTGGAGGGGGCCGTCCGTGCTGAGCAGGATGCCTTCCTCGCGCATCCGGTTCGCCACGTAGGCGGCGGCGCCGGGGGCCGGTGCGAGCGTCTCGCGGCTCCGCACCAGCTCGACGCCCAGAAACAGCCCGCGCCCGCGCACGTCGCCCACTACGGGATGCCGCGTGGCGAGGTCCTCCAGGCGCGCTTTCAGCCGGGTGCCCACGCGGAGGGCGTGTGCCTGCAGGCTCTCGCCCTCGATCACGTCCAGCACGGCGAGGCCGACGGCGCACGAGACGGGGTTGCCGCCGAACGTGTTGAAGTACTCCATCCCGTTGGCGAACGACGCGGCGATGGCCGGCGTCGTCACCACAGCCCCGAGCGGGTGGCCGTTGCCGATGGGTTTGCCCATCGTGACGACGTCCGGTACGGCCGCCTGCGTCTCGAAGCCCCAGAAATGCGTGCCGAGGCGCCCAAAGCCGATCTGCACCTCGTCGGCGATGCACACGCCGCCCGCAGCGCGGACGTGGCGGAAGGCCTCGACGAGGAAGCCCGGCGGGGGCTCCACCTGCCCGCCGCACCCGAGGATCGGCTCGGCCAGGAACGCCGCCACGCCGCCCTGCGCCTCGCACCGGGCTACGGCCTCGGCCACGCCCGCAGCATACCGCGCCCCGGCGTCCGTGCCCCGGTGCGGCCCCCGGTAGGGGTCGGGGAGGGGCGCCACGTGCGTATGGGGTGGGCGCCCGCCGCCGCCCGCCCCGTCGAACTTGTACGGGCTCACGGCGACGAGCGACGAAAGGTTGCCGTGGTAGCCGCCGTCGAGCACGACCACGTCGCGGCGGCCCGTATGGGCGAAGGCGAGACGCAGCGCGAGGTCGTTCGCCTCGCTGCCGCTGTTGACGAAGAAGCAGACCGAGAGCGGATCCGGGAGCAGCGCGGCCAGGCGCTCGGCGTAGCGGGCGAGGTGCGCGTGCAGGTAGCGCGTGTTCGTGTTGAGGACGGCCATCTGCCGCTGCGCCGCCGCCACCACGCGCGGGTGGCCGTGCCCCACGTGCGCCACGTTGTTCACGCCGTCGAGAAAGGCCCGCCCTTCGGGGTCGTAGAGATAGGCGCCGCGCCCGCGTACGATGTGAAGTGGATCACGGTACGAGAGGCTCAGGCTCGGCCCGACGTGCCTCGCCCGCAGCGCCTGGATGGTCGCCTTCTCCATCGCAGGGGCCGGAAATGCAGCCTCCGGGATGCCAACGAGGAGGTTGGGATCCGGGCAGAGGCTGCGCCAGACGGCCCGCTCGCCGGGCGGCGCGACGCCGGGGAAATCGCCCTCCATCCCGAGCAGGTCGCAGAGGATCTGGACGTGGAGGTGGGGCGCCCAGCCGCCGTTCTCGTCCGGCGTGCCGAGTGTGCCGATCTGCTCGCCGGACTCGACCCGTTGCCCGGCGCGCAGGCCGCGTAGCGAGGCGCGGCTGAGGTGGCCATAGAGGGTGAAGAAAGTGGGGCCGTCCTCGGGCTCGTGACGCAGGATGACCGTCGGGCCGTAGTCGAGCGGGTGGGCGTTGTCGGCGGCGCTGTGGACGGTACCCGCCAGCGGGGCGGAGACGGGCGCGCCGGCCTCCTGGAAGAGGTCGAGGCCGAGGTGGATGGTGCGGTTCGCGGACGAAGGCGCCGGGCCGGTCTGAAACTGGGGGGCGGTGTAGACGAGGCGGGCCTCGTCGTAGCGCCCGACGCCGAGGGCCGCGCCGGCGGCGCGCAAGCGCCCGGTGATGGCGTCGGCCGCGAGCATCGGCTCCGTCAGCGCGTCCGGCTCCCACTCGGTGCTGCCCACGCTGAAGTCGAAGACCACGACGGGCGCCGTGCGCGGGTCGGGATGGACGACGGGCGCGAACGTGGCGGCGTGCTCCTGTATCCAGCGCGTGACGGGTTCGCTCGACGGGCACGGGGGCAGGCCGCAGGCATGACGCAGGCGGTAGCGGGCCAGCGCCGGCGGGAGGCGGTCGAGGCGGTCGAGCAGTGCCCACGCCGGGCGCTCGCTAATCGTCAGATACTCGTTCTCCGGCTCCTGCTGTTGCTGATGGGCGGCCATGCAGACGCTCACGCAGAGGCGCAGCACGGAGAGCGGGAAGAGCGCCTCGATCTCGGGCTCGGTCAGCGTGAAGGCAGCATGGAAGCCGGCCGCGACGTGCCCGGCGGCGCCCACGGGGTCGGCCTTGCCGAGCATCGCGTAGGCACACGCTATGGCAAGGTCAGCCACGGTCCACGAATAGACGAGGTCGCCGAAGTCGATCAGGCCCACCACGGCCCGGTCGGCGCCCGGCGCCGGGTCGACGAGCACGTTGTAGTCGTTGGCGTCGCCATGAATGACGCTTTTCCGCAGCGTTCCGCCGCGCGCCGCGGCGTCGCCGAACCGATCCAGCAGGCGTGCCACGAGGGCGCGCCGCGCGGGCGAAGGGATGGCGGCGAGGTACGTGCGGATGGTCTCCGGTGCGTGCTGCACGTCCCACACGTGGTGGCGATGCGCACCGGGGTGGTCGAAGCCGTCGAGCGCGGCGGCCACCCGGCCGAGCGTGCCGCCCAGGGAGTGCAGCAGCACCGGCGTGTGGGGGGTTGCCGTGGCCATCGGCACGCCGGGCAGGTAGGAGAGCAGCCGCACCAGATGCCGCCGTCCTTCAGCCCCGTCGAGCGCGAGCAGGGTATCGCCGCGCACCGAGGGGTGGACGCGCGGGACCGCGATGCTGGCCGCTGCCAGCCGCCCGAGCACCGCATGCTGGGCTTCCAGCAAGGCCGGGTCTTCGCCCGCGTGGGCGATCTTGAGTACATAAGCCGCGCCCTCCGGCGTCTCGACCCGGAAGTTCTGATCCCGGTCGCTCGGCAGCGGAGCGGCGGTGCCCGCGATGCCGTACTGGGCGGCCGTCAGGCGTTCGGCTTCGGCAGCCGAGAGGCGGGGGCGTTCCGCGACGAGGTCGTGCATGGGCGGTCGGAGGCGTCGGATACGCTGCTAAGATCGGGCATGGGGCCGACTGCTGCAGCCGCTCAGAATCGATCCGGGGCGAGCGGGCGCACGTCGAGCGCCGGCATGGTGCCGGCGACGAGGTGCGCGACGAGGTCGCCGGTGACCGGAGCGAGGGTGATGCCCATCATGCCGTGGCCGGTGGCGAGCGTCAGGTTGCGGTGGCGTGGGCTGCGGCCGATGATGGGCAGTCCATCGGGCGAGCACGGCCGGAAGCCGGACCACACGGGTGCGTGCTCGGCGGCGGCGGGCGCATACCGCCCCGCCAGCGCCCGGATCGGCGCGGCGCGGCGGGCGTCGACGGTGGCGTCGAAGCCGGCGAGCGCCAGCGTCCCGGCGAAGCGGAGGCGTCCCGGCATCGGCGTGATGGTCAGCTTTTCGTCGGTGAGGATGGTGGGGAGGCGGGGGCCGCCGTCCGGCGCGGGCACCGTCACGCTGTAGCCCTTCGCTGGCTGGACGGGCACGCGCAGGCCGAGCGCGCTCGCCAGCCGCCCCGTCCACGCGCCGGCGGCCAGGACGATCTCCTCGGCATGCATCGGTCCATCCGCCGTGCGCACCGCCGTCACGCGGTCGCCCTGCGTCTCGAAGCCTTCGGCC
>JAWWAN010000366.1:0-4582 GCA_033721675.1 Rhodothermales bacterium
GCCTGCTGATGATGTTCCAGATGGACCCGGTCTTCGCCGTCCTCGCCATCGCGGTGATGGTGGGGCTCTACGAGATCCTGACGCGCACGCGCAGCGCCGAGGACGACCTGGCCGAGATGTTCGAGGGCGTCATGACGCAGGCCACGCGCTACCTGCACATCCGCCTGCAGCGCCGCCGCGAGCGGTCCGGCGCCGAGGAGTGGCGCCCGAGCGTCATCATGGTCAACGACCGCACGTTCGACCGGCGCGCGCCGCTGATCTTCCTGCGCTGGCTCTGCCACCGCTACGGCTTCGGCACGTACCTGCACTACGTCCAGGGCCACCTCGACGCCGCCTCCTACGCCGAGAGCGAGCAGGTGGCCCGCCGCCTGCTCACGATGGCCCGCCGGCAGAAGAGTGCGGTCTACATGGACACCATCGTCAGCCCGTCGATGACGTCCGCGCTCGCGCAGAGCCTCCAGGTGCCCGGCGTCTCGGGGCTCAACAACAACGCCGTCCTCTTCGAGTTCTCGCGCAACGACCCGCCGGAGATCGCCGAAGACGTCGTGCGCAACTGCCTCTTCGCCGCCAGCACGCGCATGGCCCTGCTCGTCCTGCGCCACGGAGACTTCCATTTCGGCGAGCGGCAGGCCCTCCATATCTGGCTGACGTGGAACGACCGCGAGAACGCGAACCTGATGATCCTGCTCGGCTACATCCTGCTCGGGCACCCGGACTGGCAGGACGCCGAGATCCGCGTCTTCGCCGCCCTCCCGGAGGAGCAGATCGACGAGCGGCTGAGCCTCTTCAAGCGGCTCATGGCGGAGGGCCGCCTCCCCGTCTCCGAGAAGAACGTGCGGTTCCTCTCGGTCAACGACGTCGAAGCCTACCGCGCGCTCGTGGCCCAGCACTCCACCGAGGCGGACCTGACCATCATCGGATTCGATCTGGAGGGCCTGCAGGAGCGGCGCGAGGCCGTCTTCACCAACCACCCGACGCTCAAGGACGTCCTCTTCGTGCACGCCTCCCACGAGATCCACATCGAATGATGGGGGCGGGCGCTACCGGGTGCGCGTGCGGCGGGCCGCCGGGGGCGCCTCGGCGTCCGTAGCCGGGGGGGCGTCCGGCAGGGCGGGGCGGTCGTCCTCGGCGGCGATGGCTTCCAGGTGGCGGACGCGCTCCTCCAGCCGCTCGACCGTAGCGCGGAGCTGCCGGACGTCGGCCTCGGGGTCGATCTGGCGCAGGCGGCGGTCCAGGTGGCGGGCGCCGAGGAAGAGGAGGATCACGAGGGCGATGCTGAAGCCCGCCGTCAGCAGAAAGACAGGAGCCATCGGGCTAGTGCTTGATGCGGCGGGCGATCTCGGCGGCGCGCTCGGCGTCGGACGGCTCGGCGGGGGCCGGGTCCAGGTGGATCCGCGCCTGGGCGAGGGCGCGCTGGCGCTCGGCCTCGGGCAGCGCGTCGTCGTGGAGGACGTCCCACACCTGGCTGGTGACGATGGCCTCCAGGTTCTGGATACGTCGCTGGGCGGCGTCGAGCGCCTGCTGCTGCTCGTCGAACCGCTTCTCCAGCTCTTCCGTCGAGGAGCCGAGCTTGCGCTGCTTCTCTTTGAACTTCAGATACTCGGTGAAGGCGCCGGCGAGGATCGCGATGATCGGGATCCAGATCCAGCTGAAGGCCCAGAACATGTCCATGATCGCGTAGCGGGGTTGGCGGCAGGGAACGCGGAGCAAGATACGGCACGGCCCGGAGACGGTTACGCCGGGCCCGCGCGCTTGCACGCCACCCAGGCGGTCATCCCACCCAGACGGTCTTGGCGTTGACGAAGGCGCGGAGGCCGTGGTGCGAGAGCTCGCGGCCGTAGCCGCTGTCTTTGACGCCGCCGAAGGGCAGGCGGGGGTCGCTCTTGACCATCTCGTTGACGAAGGCGCAACCCACCTCCAGCTGCAACGCCACCTGCTCGCCCTTGTCTCGGTCTTGGGTGAAGACGGCGCCGCCCAGCCCGAAGGCGGTGTCGTTGGCGAGCGCGACGGCGTGGTCCGCGTCGCGGGCGACGATCATCGCGGCGACGGGGCCGAAGATCTCTTCGGTGAAGGCCACGCTGCCCGGCTCCACGCCCGCCAGCACGGTGGGCGCGTAGTAGTAGCCGGCGCGGTCCAAGGGTTCGCCGCCGGTGGCGATCGTGGCGCCGTCCCCGATGGCGCGCCAGACCTGGTCGTGGATGTCGTCGCGGACGTCCTCGCGGGCGAGGGGGCCGAGGTCGGTGGCCTCGTCCATCGGGTCTCCCACGGTCATCGCCTCGCAGCGTTCGGCGTAGCGGGCCACGTACTCCTCGGCGATGGCTTCTTCGAGGATGAACCGCTTGGCGGCGATGCAGCTCTGGCCGTTGTTCTGCATGCGCGCCTGCACCCCCACCGAGACGGCCTGGTCGAGGTCGGCGTCGGCGAGGACGATGAACGGGTCCGAGCCGCCGAGCTCCAGCACGGACGGTTTGAGGTGCCGCCCGGCCTGCCCCCCCACGGCCCGCCCGGCGCCCTCGCTGCCGGTGAGCGTGGCCGCCCGGATGCGCCGGTCCTCGACGATCCCCTCGACGGCGCCTGAGCCGACGACGAGCGTCTGGAACTCGTCGCCGTCGAAGCCGGCCTCGCGGAAGATGCGCTCGATGGCGAGGGCGCAGCCGGTGACGTTGGAGGCGTGCTTGAGCAGGCCCACGTTGCCGGCCATCAGCGCGGGCGCGGCGAACCGCATCACCTGCCAGAACGGGAAGTTCCACGGCATCACGGCGAGCACCGGCCCGAGGGGCTGGTAGGCCACGTAGCTGCGGCGCGCGTCCGTCTCCGCCGGCTCGTCGGCCATAAAAGACTCGGCGTGGTCCGCATAGAAGCGGCACACCCAGGCGCACTTCTCGGCCTCGGCGCGGGCCTGCGCGATGGGCTTGCCCATTTCCCGCGTCATCAGGCGGCCCCACTCGCCGGCCCGGTCCTCCAGGATGCTGGCGGCCCGCCGCATCTTCTCGGCGCGCTCGGCGAACGAGGTGCGCCGGTGGCGCGCGAAGGCGTCGGCGGCGCGGTCCAGGCACGCGTCGATCGCGTCCTCGCCAAAGGGTTCGTAGCGTTCGATCTCGGTGCCGTCGGCGGGGTTGACAGAGACGAGGGGCATGGGGGACCTCCGGGGGTTGACGGCGGCGGGGGGGGGGTACGATGACACGACGGCGAGGGGCGCGCTGATCCGGAGCGCCAGGCCCCGCGACGCATCGTAACAGTTGCCGGGATGCCGCGCCGCCGGGTGGGGCCGGGGCCGCCCCGCGAAGGGCGCGCCGAACTCACCGAATTTTATCGGACGGCGCGCGCGCGCACCCTGTATCTTGGGCGCGACCCTCCTTCTGCTACGGACGCAAGCGTTTGTGAGTAACCCGGTGATGGAATCGCTGAGGGCCGCGTGGCGGCGTCTGCGGCGGCGCGGCCCCGAACCGGCCGCCTCCGGCGTCTCGCGCGAGGCCGTCGAGCGGCTCGTCGGGATGGCCGTCGATGACCTGGCTCTCTTCGAGCAGGCGCTCAAGCACCGCTCGCGCCTGCGGGGGCGCCCGCACAGCCATCGGTACTCGAACGAGCGCCTCGAATTCCTGGGCGACGCCGTCCTCGGCTTCGTCGTCGGCGAGCACCTCTACCGCCACTTCCCCGACCAGCCCGAGGGCTTCCTGACGCGCCTCCGCGCCAAGCTCGTCAACGGCCAGGCCCTCGCCCACTACGCCGAGGGCATCGCCCTCGGCCCGCTCATCCTCATGAGCGAGAACATGGTGCAGACGGCCGGGCGGCAGAACCAGACGATCCTGGCCGACGCCTTCGAGGCCGTCATCGGGGCGGTCTATCTGGACCAGGGCCTGCCCGCCGCGCGCCGCTTCATCCACCGGGCCATGCTGGATCAGGTGGACCTGGACGCGCTGGCGAAGCAGCGGGACAACTACAAGAGCCTGTTGCTGGAGCACGCTCAGGGCGAGGGCTGGCCGCAGCCCGTCTACCGCGTCGTCGCCGAGGAGGGGCCGAGCCACGACCGCCGCTTCACCGTCGAGGTGCTGCTGCGCGGCGAGCCCTACGGCAGCGGACGCGCCCGCAGCAAGAAGAGCGCCGAGCAGAAAGCCGCCCGGCAGGCCCTGCAACGCCTCCACCTCGAAGAGACCGCGGACGACGAGGACGAGGACGACGCATGAGGCCCCGCGCGCGGCCCCCCACTCTTCAAACGGCCCTCATCGTCCCCCCCGAACAGCATCCCGCCCGGCGACGTTGAAGCCCCGGACTTTCAGTAAAAAGTGAAAGGCGCCCCGCGCCCCTGCCCACACCCCACCGCATGGCTATCGACTTCGACTTCACCGACCGCTTCGCCCACCGCCACATCGGCCCGTCCGAAGACGAGGTCCGCGCGATGCTGGAGGCGCTCGGCTACGACACGCTGGAGGCGCTGATGGAGGCGGCCATCCCCGAGGCCATCCGCACCGACCGCCCGCTCGCGCTGCCCCCGGCGCGGACGGAGCACGGGCTGCTGGACGACGTCATCCTCCCGCGCGTCGACAAGGAGCGCGAGCACAACTGGCACCAGTACGTCATCCGC
>JAWWAN010000367.1:0-4580 GCA_033721675.1 Rhodothermales bacterium
ACGCGCCGGATGCGCCCCCTTGAACGGGGCATCCCCGGGATGGTGCCCACCGTTCCCCCCACGCACCCAAAATTGCAGCGCCGCTCTATGGCCCCCCCCCTCGTCGTCGAGTTCACCAAGATGAACGGCGCCGGCAACGACTTCGTCGTGATCGACAACCGGTTCTACCACTTCACCGACGACGAACTGGCGGCCCTCGCGCGCCGCACCTGCCCCCGGCGGACGGGCATCGGCGCCGACGGCCTGCTGGCCTTCGCCTCCCCTCGCGGAGAGGGCCATCACTTCCGGATGCGCTATTTCAACGCCGATGGATCCCTCGGGACGATGTGCGGCAACGGCGCCCGCTGCCTCGTCCGCTACGCGCGCCGCGCCGGTCTCGGCGCCGAGCCCCTCGTCTTCGAGACGGACGCCGGTACGTACCGCGCCACGGCGCCTCTGGACCCCGGAACGCCCGTTCGCCTCTTCGTGGACCCTCCCCGAGACTGGAGGCCAGACCGCCCCCTGGCGCGTGCCGACGGCGAGACGCCCGCTGCGATCCACTACCTGTGGACGGGCACCGAGCATGCCGTCTGCCCCGTGCCGGACGTCGCGTCGGCGCCGGTGGGCGTCTGGGGGCCGGCCATCCGGCACGACGCGGCCCTCGCGCCGCAGGGGGCCAACGTCAACTTCGTCCAGGTGGAGGAGGAGGGGGGCGGCGGCACGCCGGCCGTGCTGCGCGTGCGGACCTTCGAGAAGGGGGTAGAAGACGAGACGCTGGCCTGCGGCACGGGCGCGCTGGCCTCCGCCGTGGCCGCCCGGCTGCTGGGGCACGTCCGTACCGAGACCGTGCAGGTGCGGATGCCCGGCGGCACCCTCGCCGTCGGTTTCCGGCTCGGCGAGGGCGGTGAGGCCGTGCACGACCTGTACCTGGAAGGCCCCGCCGAGGTCGTCTATCGCGGCACGTTCGAGGGGTGACGGCGGACCATAGACGCCGGCGGCCCCATAAACGCCGTAAGGGCGATCAATTGATCGCCCCTACGCCGTACGTGGCCGGATGCCGCTGATGGAGACGGATGGCGCGGCGGCCTACTGGTAATACTGGTTGCGCATGTCCTTGACCTCGGCCTTCTCGCGCAGCGACGCCAGCCACTGCCGCTGCACCAGCGTCCGGCGCTGCTGCAGGAGCTCGTCGCGGAGCTGGTCGCGCTCGGCCTCGGTCATCGGCGCCGGCTCGGTGACGTCGTCGACGCGGACGACGAACACGGCCGACTCCCCCTCGACGACGCCGGAGGTGGCGCCTTCCTCCAGCCCGAAGACGGTGCCCAGGAAGATGGGCTCGCGGCCCAGGCCGGGCACCACGTTGGAGGTCATCTGGACGGTAGCCGTGCGGGGGCTGACGCCGAGGGCCTCGCCCAGCCCGTCGAAGCCGTTGGCTTCCAGCGCCTGCGCCATGCGGGACCGCTGCATCTGCAGCTTCTTCTCGCGGAGCGCCTGCGCGCGCACCACCGCCTCCACCTCTTCGAGCGGGCGGTAGCCGGCCGGCGTGATGTCTTCGACGTAGGCCACGATGAAGCGGTCGTCGAGCTCGATGACTTCGCTCACGTCTCCCTCGTCGGCGCGTTCGAGGAAGCGCATCAGCGTACGGCTGGTGCCGATGCCGGGGATCGAGCGCTGGTCCTGCTGGATCTGGATCGTCTGCGACGTCAGGCCGCGGCGTTCCACCTCCTGCTCGAAGTTGCCGGTCTCCTCGGTGTAATACTGCACGTCTTCGAGTTGCTCCTGGGCGGCGTCGAGCGTGCGGGGCGTGGCGCGGAGGGCGAGCGCGAAGTCGGCGAGCCGGACCTCCTGCGTGGCGCGCTCGGTGACCTCGATCAGGTGGTACCCATACTCCGTCGCGACCGGCCCGACGACGCGGCCGAGGGGTGCGCCGAAGGCGGCGTCTTCGAAGGGCTCCACCATGCGGCCCGGCCCGAACCAGCCGAGGTCGCCGCCCTGCCGCCCGCTACCGGGGTCTTCGGAGAGCTCGCGGGCCAGCGCGGCGAAGTCGGCGCCGCCCCGGAGGCGTTGCAGCGTCTCCTCGGCCTTGCGGCGGGCCTCCGCCCGGGCCTCGGCGTCGCCTTCCTGCCCGCGGAAGAGGATGTGGCGGGCGCGGACGCTCTGCTCTTCGGCCGGGCGGACGTCCAGCACCTTGACCAGGTGCGCCCGGTCTCCGGCGACGACCGGGCCGATGACCATCCCGGGCTGCGGGTCGGTGAAGACGGCCTCGGCGACGGCCTCGTTCACGTCCCCTCGCGTGAAGTACGCGCTGGAATAGGGGCTCTCCGAGCCGTAGCGGTTCAGGAAGAGGGAGTCGTCCTCGGCCTTCGCGAAGTTCTCCTTGAGCTGGGCCAGCTCCTCGAGCGTGGCCGTGGTGTCTTCCGCCGACGGGTTCTTCGTGATCGAGGCGGTGCGGACCGAGTAGGTGCGCTCTCGGCGGAAGTCCTCGCGGTTGGCGTTGTAGTAGCTCTGGACGTCCCGGTCCGTCAGCTCGACCTCGCTATCCTGCACGGCGGCGTAGGGGAGGGCGAAGAACGTGGTGCTGGCCGAGCGGTTGCGGCGCTGGTACTCGTCTTCCACTTCTTTGGCGGAGACGCGGACGGTGGCCGTGATGAGCTGGTCGAGCTTCTCCTGGCGGCGCACCTGCCGGAGGTAGTCCTCCAGCTGCACCCACTGCTCCTCCGCATCCGGGTTCTCGATGAAGTTCTGGAGCAGCATCTGGTCCACGCCGCCCTGGCCGTCCCCGAAGTACACCTTGATGATCGGGTGCGGGTTGGGCCCGAGGACGAGGTTGCGCACCTCCTCGTCGGTCACCGTGATGCCGAGGCGGTCCATCTCGTGCTCGCGCAGCTTGTCTTCGACGAGCGAGTCGAAGACGCGGTCTTCCTCCAGCTCGGCGCGCTGCGGCGTCATCGGCTCGCCGGTCTGCTGGCGATAGGCGCTCACCTGCGCATCGACGGCGCGGCGGTACTCGTCGTAGCTCACGGCATCGCCGTCGACCACGATGATCTCGCCCGTAGTGGCCCCGATCGTGTCGGTGACGCCGGTGTCCTGGATGACCCACAGCACCCCGAAGGAGACCACCAGGATCCAGAGAACGACGCCGGTGTTCTCCCGCATTTTGTTCATCGTGCCCATAAGGCAACCTCCGAAAGTGCTCCTTGAATCTCAGTATCGAATGGACGGATCGACGGGGGACGAGGGTGGTAGAGGTGTCGTGCTCCCCGGCGGTGCGCGCGGTGCCTGTGTACCGGGAAGGGTCGCAATTGTTCACAGGATTTTTCCGCCCTGCGGGGCCGTTCCGCCGCCCCTCCGGTGAAAAAACGAAAAAGGGGTCCGGCGCGGGTAACACCGGACCCCTCTCAGGGCCGCGGAAGGGGGTGGTAGCGGATCAGGCGGCCAGCGCCTGGGCCTGCTGGAGGCGGCCTCGGAGCGTCTGAAGGATCTTGCTGAGGATCTGCGAGATGCGGGCCTCGGTGAGGTTCATCAGCTGGGCGATCTCGCGGAGGCGCAGGTTCTCGAAGTAGTAGAGCGCCAGGATGTTCTGCTCGCGCTCGGGCAGCTCCTTGATAAGCGTGGCGACGAAGGCGTGGAGCGAGTCGCGGTCCACCTGTTCGAATGCGTGCATAGCCTCTTCGTTAGGCAGCATCTCCAGCACCACCTGGTCGTTTTCGCTACCGAGGGGGGCGTGGAGCGAGAGCGCGTAGCGCCGCTGCGCGTCGGTCAGGAGGCGGTGATAATCGGAGAGCGAGATGTCGAGGTAGTCGGCCACGTCTTCGTCGCGCGGCTCGGCGCCCATCTGCTGGCAGAGCGTCTCGGCGGCCTGCTGGGCCTGGGCCAGCCGGCGGCGGCGCTCGCGGGGCAGCACGTCGATGGAGCGGAGGTAGTCTACGATCGCGCCCCGGACGCGGCCATAGGCGTAGGAGACGAACGGCGTGCGGCGGTCCGGGTCATAGGCGTCGAGCGCCTGCAGCAGACCCAGCAGGCCCACGTTCTCCAGGTCCTCTCGCGTGGCGAGCGGGTGGTACGGCACGTTGATGCGCGAGACGAGCGAGCGGACGAACGGTACGGCGGCGCGGACGACGGCGTCGCGGTTGGCGGGCGACGGATCTTGGGCGTGGCGTTCCGCGAGATGCTGTAGACTGTGATCCATGGCAGCGTTGGTTCCCCGGTGCGTGGTGGGAGGCAGGAGCGAGGCAGCCGGCGGCAGCGGTGGGGCGGGTGGGGGCCAGCCGCGCGACTGGTTTCGGCGAGGATCCAACCATCGTGCCATGGCCTCTGCACGAGCCCGCCCCCGCCCTCGCCGGGGGCCGGAAGAAACGAAGCGCAGGGAAGGGAGAAACTGCACCGGGGAGCGCGAAGGGCCCGCCGAAGTGGGGCGCAGTGGGCGAAAATGCCCTGTAACGAAGTAGATTCGAAGTGCCTGCGCTCGCTACACGCTGCGGCGGCCGGCGGCGCCCGGAAAAGTGCGGGGCGGGAGATGCCGATTCAGATCGGCCGCCGTAGGGCTGGGTAATTTCGTAACGAGGGGTTTACATTTTCCCCGGGCCGGAAACTATTACCGC
>JAWWAN010000368.1:0-4575 GCA_033721675.1 Rhodothermales bacterium
ACGGCGCTGTTGCTGGTGGCGCGCGCCCGGCCGGACGGGACGCTGGAGGTGGTGCACGAAGTGGAGCGATTCGTGCGGCTGGGCGAGGGGGTGGACGCGAGCGGGGAGATCCGCGAGGCCGCCCTGCACCGGCTCGTCGCCGCGCTGCGGGCACACCGCGAGCAGGCTGCACGGTGGGGTGCGGAGCGCGTCGTCGTGGCGGGCACGAGCGCCTCGCGCGATGCCGCCAACCGCGCCCTGCTCGTCCAGACCGTGCGTGAACAGGTCGGGCTGGACTACGAGATCCTCTCCGGCGAGGCCGAGGCGCGGTGGACCTACCTCGGCGCGCGCTCGGCCTTCCCCACTCTGCAGGGGCCGGCCACGATGATCGACATCGGCGGAGGGTCGACGGAGATCGTCGAGGGCAGCGCGAGCGGGCCGGAGCGAGAGTGGAGCCTCGACGTCGGCTCGGTTCGGCTCACGGAGCGCTGCTTCGGCGCTGCCCCGCCGGGCGCAGAGGCGGTGGCGGAGGCCGAGCGCCTCGTCCACGACGCCCTCGGCACCGCAGGGGTCTCGATCTCGTCCTCGGCGCCGTTCCTCGGCGCGGCGGGGACGCTGACGGCGCTGGCGCTGTTGCACCACGGTGCGTCCCACTGGGCGGAACTCGACGCCCCCGTCGTGCTGGGCGCGGCCGACGTCGAGGCATGGCGGGCGCGCCTGCTCGCGCGCTCCACCGACGCCGTCCATGCCCTCGGCCCCGCCGTCATGGCCGGCCGCGCCGACGTCTTCCCGGCGGGCGTGCTGATCCTCGACGTGGTCCTGCGGCGCTACGGCATCCGGGCGTGCCGGGTCAGCCCACGGGGCCTTCGCCACGGCCTCGCGCTGCGCGCGCTGGGGGTGCGCTGACCTGCCTCGCCCCGCCTCCGGGGAGAGGAACAATCCCCCCGGCCCCTCGTCGTAGACGAGCCGTTTTCAGGCGTCCCGTCACGCAGTCCATTCCCCGGTTTCTCATGGCGATCACGCCGGATCAGGTACTCGATGCCCTCGCCACCGTCGCCGAGCCCGAGCGCGGCCGCGACCTCGTGCGGCTGGGTATGGTCAAGGGCCTCATGGTGGACGGCGACCGCGTCGTGTTCACCATCGTGCTGAAGGATCCCACGGCGCCGTTCGCGAGCGAGGTGGAGGCTCGGTGCCGCGCCGCGCTCCGCGAGGCCCTCGGCCCCGACGCCGAGGTGCAGATCACGCTCGACAGCGAGATGATCGGGCTGGGCGAGGTGCCCGTGAGCGGGGGCGCCCAGCAGGCCGCGCCTGCGGTGCGCAACCTCATCGCCGTCGCCTCGGGCAAGGGGGGCGTCGGCAAAAGCACGGTGGCGGCCAACCTCGCCGTGGCCCTCGCGCAGCTGGGCTTCGACGTCGGCCTCGTCGATACCGACATCTACGGCCCCTCGATGCCGACCATGTTCGGCATCGGCGACGAGAAGCCGCGCGTGAGCCCGCAGCGCAAGATCCTGCCGCTCGAGAAGTTCGGCGTCCGGCTGCTGTCGATGGGCTTCATGGTCGATCCCGAGCAGGCCGTCATCTGGCGCGGCCCGATGGTCTCCAGCGCCGTCCGCCAGTTTCTGGGCGATACCGAGTGGGGCGCGCTGGACTACCTCGTGCTGGATCTGCCTCCCGGCACCGGAGACATCCAGCTCACCATCGTGCAGACCGTCTCGCTCACCGGCGCCGTCGTCGTCTCGACGCCGCAGCGGGTGGCGCTGGCCGACGCTCGCAAGGGGGTGGCGATGTTCGAGAACGTGAACGTGCCCGTCCTCGGCATCATCGAGAACATGGCCTACTTCACCCCGCCGGACCTGCCCGACCGCAAGTACTTCCTCTTCGGCGAAGGCGGCGCGCGCGCGCTGGCGGGCGAGCTGGAGGTGCCGTTCCTCGGCGAGATCCCGCTGGAGCAGCAGCTCCGCGAGACGGCCGACGCCGGCACCCCCATCGTCGTCTACGCCCCGGAGAGTGCCTCGGCGCAGGCCTTCACCGAGGCCGCGCGCGCCATCGTCCGGCAGGTGAACCGCCGCAACGCCGAGCAGCCGCCGACGCAGCAAGTCGAGATCTTGTATCGATGAACCGGGATCGGTGAGGAGCGGAGACGGCCAGAGGGGCGGATACGGCACGGGCCCTCCGCCCCGATTTCCGCGCCGCGCCGCCCGATCTTTTCGGGGGCATCCACGTTAGACCCCGCATCACCGCCACACAAATCGCCCGGCGCAGGCCCGGGCTCGGACGCATGGCTGAGGAGACGCACCCCCAAGACTACACCCCCGGCGCCGACGCGGAGCTGCGCCGCCGCATCGAGGAGAGCCTGGACCTGATCCGGCCCTACCTCATGGCCGACGGCGGCTCCGTACGCGTGCTCAACGTGACGGAGGACTACGTCGTCGAGCTGGAGCTGATGGGAGCCTGTGGCACCTGCCCGATGAGCACGATGACGCTGCGCGCCGGCATCGAGCAAGCGCTCAAGCGCACCGTGCCGGAGGTGACGCGCGTGGAGGCGGTCAACGCGCCGGCAGCCTACTGAGGCGGCGCACCCCCATGCCAGTAGGTACCTGTACCCCGGTGGCCGCGTGCCGCCGGGGTTTCTTGTGGCCGGCGCCCGCCATCGGGGCTGCCGCCTACAGGCCCACCACCTCGAAGAAGGGAAGGAAGAACCAGCGGCAGTCTTCGGAGCGCGACAGGGCGGCGGCCGGCTCGAAGCGCAGATGCAGCGCCGCCGTCTCGCCGGTCGCTACGTCGAGCGCGAGGGGGAGGCGGAGGGGCGCCCCGCGCGGCATCGTCAGCGGGCCGCCGGCATTGGCGTCGTACTGCACGAACACATCGCTGAGGACCAGAGCGAGCGAGTCGTAGCGCGCAGAGGGGAGGTCGGTGACGAGGATGGGAATCCGCAGGGGGCGGCCGGCCGCGACCTCCACCGCGTTCGGGTCGGCCGGCAGCATGACCCACGGCGCCCCGGCGGGCTTGAGGCGGACTTCCGCGACGCGGAAGCGCAGCGCCGCCGCGCCGTCCGGCAGCGCCGACGGGCCGGCTTCTACGGCGACGGCGAGGCGCCCGCGCGGGGCCGCGCCCTCAAGCGGAGGCGTGGCGACGGCAGGCCGGGGCGGGGCGGTCCGGATCTGCCGGGTCGAGGAGCAGCCGGCGAGCGTGAGCAGGCCGCACAGCAGAGCGAGGCGGAGGGGCATGGTCGAGGGCAGGCGTTGGCACGGCGGAGGGCAGGCGCAGGGGCGCGCTCAAGATTAGCGCCCCCGGCCGGCATCGTCAACCGTCCACCGCGTCCTCGTGCCAGCCGAACTCGAGGAGGGGCAGCGCGTCGTGCATCATCGCCACCACGGCGTCGGTAAAGGCGGGCGTGGCGAGCGCCGCGTCGTCCACCGCGCGCGAGACCGTGAACGACTTCCATCGGAGGTAGTCCGCGATCTCGGTGCCGGCATGGTTCTCGAAGCCACGCGGGAGGCGCTTGAGCGCGTTGCCGCCGTGGCCGGGTTCGAGGCCGTTGGCGCGGAGGCGCGCGAGGACGTCGAGGAAGACCGCCGGAGCCGCGGCCATGCGGGTCCGCCAGCGGCGCAGCAACGCCGTATCCGGCCGCCAGAACCCCGCCCCCAGAAACGACGCGCCGGGCTCCACGTGGACGTAGACGACGCCCACATCCTTGCGCGTGCCGGACCGCGAGAACACGGCGGCGGCGTGCGTCTTGTACGGATTTTTGTTCTTCGAGAAGCGGGTGTCCCGGTAGATCCGGAACAGCGAGGCCTTGGGGTCGCCGGTGAGGGGTAAGCCCTCGGCGTGGGCGCGGCGCGCGGCATCGGCCACGAGGCAGCGCAGGGGCCAGAGCACCTCGTCCTCGTAAACGGCTTTGCGCGGCTTGAACCAGTCGCGGCGGTTGTGGGTCTTGAGGGCGCTCAGAAACGCGAGGGCGTCGTCACGGAAGCCGGGGAACGGAGGAAGGTCGAGCATGAAGGAGCAAGAAACGAAACAGCGGGAGGCTACCAGGCCAGGAACAGACATGCGGGGGACGGCCCCGCGTCAGACGGCCTCCAGCGGAGGTGCCAGGAGGAGCAACGCCAGCAGCGCGCAACGCTCCAGCGTCGGGCCGATCTGGACGAACTCGTGGTAGGCGTGCGCGCCGTCGCCGACGGCGCCGAGGCCGTCGAGCGTGGCGGTGTGGAGGCTGGTGAAGTTGCCGTCCGAGCCGCCACCGGAGAGGCCTTCCTGCAGGTCCATCCCGAGGCTCTGCCCCAGATGCCGGCAGACGTTCCAGAGCGCCTGGTTGCGCGGCGTGCGCTCCATCGGCGGGCGGTCCATCGCGCCGCGCACCTCCAGCGAGACGCCGTCGACGGACGGGGTGAGGCTGCGGAGGGTCGCTTCCACCGTGCGCTGCGCCTCGCGCGTGGGCACGCGAACGTCTACGGTGATCCGGCTCTCGGGCGCGACGATGTTGGTGCGCATGCCCCCCTCGATGGTGCCGACGTTGACGGTCACGCCGCGCTCGAAGTCGTTGAGGGCATGCAGCGTCTGGATGACGTGGGCCATCTCGAGGATGGCGCTGGCGCC
>JAWWAN010000369.1:0-4571 GCA_033721675.1 Rhodothermales bacterium
TGCCCGCCCGGCATGCGCTGGGGCATAGGTGGGGTCGTGCGCGAGCGATGCCTGGTAGAATTCGAGGGCGCGCGCCAGCCCGTCCGGCGTGCGCGTGTTCCACTGGTAGCGGCCGCGCAGATAGGCTTCGTAGGCGGCGGGATCGACGGGGCGGGCCGAGGCGAGGCGCGTCTGCTCCTGCGGGGTGAGTTGCGCATGCACCTCGGCGGCGATGGCGCGGGCGACCTCGTCCTGCAACGCCAGCACGTCCCCGAGGCCGCGCTCATAGCTCTGCGCCCACAGGTGCTGGTCCGTCGCGGCGTCGATGAGCTGGACGGTGATCCGTACGCGGCTGCCGGCGCGGGTGACCGAGCCTTCGATCACGGCGTCCACGCCCAGCGCGCGGGCGATCTCGGGGAGAGGCCGTTCCGTGTCCCGGTATGGCATTACGGAGGTGCGCGAGATCACGCGGAGCGCCTCGATCTGCGCCAGATTCGCGATGAGCGCCTCGGTCATGCCGTCGGCGAAGTACGCGGCGTCAGGGTCCTCCGAGAAGTCGTCGAGCGGGAGTACGGCAAGGGCGGTGAAGGCCGAGGCGTCGCTGTCGGCAGCGGGTGGGGGCCACAACGTCAGCAGCGCCCAGAGGCTCACCACAGCGGCCAACACGGCGAGGCCGACGTACGGCAGGCGGCGGCGCATGGCCGGCGATGCGCGGCGCGGAGGAGCTGCGGGAGCGGCGCCTTCCCGCACGGCGCGCAGGTCCGCCAGCAGCGCTGCGGCGTCCGGATAGCGGTCCGCCGGATGCTTCGCCAGAGCGCGCTCGACGAGCCCCGGCAGCCCTTCCGGCAGGGCCGGGCGGAGCGTGGGCAGGGGCGGCGGCACGTCGTCCAGCACGGCGCGTAGGATGCTCTGGGCGTGCTCCCCACGGAAGGGTCGCTTCCCGGCGAGCATCTCGTAGAGGACGACGCCGAGCGCCCACAGATCGGCCGAGGCGCCGGCCGCCTCGCCGCGTGCCTGCTCGGGGCTCAGGTAGGCCACCGTGCCGAGCGTCGTGCCGGGCCGCGTCAGGTCGGTGCCGGCCGTCTTCGCCAGGCCGAAGTCGAGCAGCTTGACGGCGCCGGCCTCGGTCAGAAAGATGTTGCCGGGCTTGACGTCGCGGTGGACGATGCCGCGGGCGTGGGCGGCGGCGAGGGCCTCGGCCACCTGGCTGGCGACCGCCACCGCTTCGCCGGCAGGCAGCGGGCCGCCGGCGAGCCGTTCCTTGAGGGTCTGTCCCTCGTAGTACGCCATGGCGATGTACGTACGCCCGTCCTCGGCCTGGCCGACGTCGTAGATCGTGCAGATGTGGGGATGGTCCAGAGCGCTCGCCGCGCGGGCCTCTGCCACGAAGCGCTGGCGGGCACGGGCATCCCCGCTGAGGTGCGGCGGCAGGAACTTGAGCGCGACGGGCCGATCCAGCCGCGCGTCGTAGGCGCGGTAGACGACGCCCATGCCGCCCCGCCCGAGCGGGCCGTCCAGCAGGTAGGGGCCCACCTGCGCCTCGGGCGGCATCGGGAAGGGCAGGCCGGCGGCGAGGTCGTCGAGGGAGGCGTCGAGGACCGGAGCCGGGGCGGCGTCGGCGGCGAGGAGGGCCTCGACGTGGGTGCGGAGCGCGGCGTCGCCGGCGCAGGCATCATCCAGGAAGGCGGCGCGCTCGGCGGCCGGGCAGGCGAGGGCGTCGTGAAAGATCTCCTGGATGTGGCGCCAGCGCTCCGGCGTCATCGAACGACCTCCCGGAAGAAAGTCCTCAGGCTTGCAGGGCGTGCGTGAGCCACGCGCGGGCGGCCCGCCAGTCTCGCTTGACCGTGGCCGCGCCGACGCCGAGTGCGGCGGCCGTCTCTTCCACCGTCAGCCCGGCAAAGAAGCGGCACTCGACGACCTGCGCCTGCCGGGCGTCGAGCGCTTCGAGGCGCGTCAGGGCGTCGTCCAGCGCCAGCACCTCCTCGGCCTGCACCCGGGGCTTGTGCACGCGTTCGTCGAAGGAGACGACGAGCGCCCCACCGCCCCGCTTCTCGGCGGCCCGGCGGCGGGCGTAGTCCGTCAGCACGAAGCGCATGGCACGGGCAGCGAGGCGGAAGAAATGCGCGCGGCTCTCGACGTCGAGGGGTTCCGACGGGACGAGCCGGGCATAGGCCTCGTGGACGAGCGCGGTGGTGTTGAGCGTCGGGCTGCCCCGCCCCTGCCGGACGACGTGCGCCAGCCGCCGCAACTCGCCATAGACTGCCGTGAAGAGCGCGTCCAGCGCCTCGGCGTCGCCTGCGCGCGCGGCCGCGATCAGGCGGGGGACGGTGTCGGGCGAGGGTGGCGGCATGGAGGCGTACGGCACCTCTGGAAAAAATCGCGCAGGCGTGATCCCGTTGGGCGCCGGGTTGCGAAGGGTGCGGGTGAGCGGGGGCCGTGGCATCGCCCCCGCCTGCACGCTTCACGACACGCTAAAGTACGGTGGATACCATGAAAAAATCACCTGCGCTGCCCCTCGCCCTGATGGCCCTGCTGCTCCTCGGGGCAGGCTGCAAAGAAAACCCCACCGAGGCGGCCTGCGAAACCGTCCAGGGCCGCGTCGAAGGGGTCTCGGCGCCGGTCTTCGACGGGGAGGCGCTCACCGGCTTCCGCGTCGAAAAGGCTTCCGTCTCGGGCGATATGACCGGGTCGTCCAGCGCCGACTTCACGATCACCCGCTTCGGCGAGGACGGCACGCTCTTCCTGGCCGGCGCGCACACCTTCTGGGATGGCGCCGACGCCTTCCTCTTCCGCACCACCGACGAAGGGCTGACGACCGCCGACGGGCAGGTGCAGAACGAGATGCAGATCGTCGAGGGTGCCACGGGCCGCCTCTCTACGGTGGGCACCGTCGACCTCCAGACCGGCGCCCTCACGCTCGACTACACCGGCGAGGTCTGCCGCTAAAGCCATCGGCCACCTTGCCCGGCAGCAACCCCAGACCGAAAGAACAATGCACCGGTTCATCCTGCTCCTCCTCTTCATCCTCCCGCTGGCCGCGTCGGCGCAGACGCCCGCCCTCGACGTCGAAAACAGCGCCGCCGAGACGCTGCTCCACCTCCACGACGACGCCGGCCTCGCCCTCTTCGGCACCTTCGGCACCGGCACCATCCCCGCCACCGGCGCCGGCACCCGCCTCATGTGGCACCCCGCCAAGGCCGCCTTCCGCGCCGGACGCACCAACGCCGAGTGGGACGAGGCCCAGATCGGCGACTACTCCGTGGCGATGGGCCAGAACACCGAGGCCAGCGGCCTGGCCGCCGTGGCGCTGGGCCGCCGCACGACGGCCTCCGGCAGCCAGTCCACCGCGCTCGGCTCGGGCACCGTGGCCAGCGGTAGCCGGTCCGCCGCGCTGGGCAACGGCACCGAGGCCTCCGGCTTCGCCTCGACCGCGCTGGGCACGGGCACGACGGCGCAGGCCTACGCCTCGCTCGTCGTCGGGCGCTACAACACGATCAGCGGCGACCCCGAGGCGTGGGCCGCGGCGGATCCGCTCGTGGTGGCCGGCAACGGGGCGGCCGCCTCGAACCGCTCGAACGCGCTGGTGCTCTTGAAGAACGGAGATCTGACGGCGGCCGGGCAGATCGAGAGCGAGAGCGGGGGGTTCAAGTTCCCCGACGGGACGGTGCAGACGACGGCCGCCGGGACCCCGGTGACGGACCACGGCGCGCTCTCCGGGCTGGGCGACGACGACCACGGGCAGTACGTGCTCGCCGACGGGGTGCGTGCGGCCACGGACGGCTTCGCGGTGACGGGCACCTTCGGCACGGGGGCGATTCCGGTGGAGGGGGCGGGCACGCGGCTGATGTGGTATCCGAAGAAGGCGGCCTTCCGCGCCGGGCATGCCGGCGGCACCGTCTGGGACGACGCCCAGATCGGCAACTACTCCGTGGCGATGGGCTTCCTGACGAGGGCCAACGGTCTCAGTGCCACGGCGATGGGCAACAGCACGGTGGCCAGCGGCAACGCCTCCACGGCGCTGGGAGCACTCACGACGGCCAGCGGCTCCCGCGCTACGGCGATGGGCGAGAACGCGACGGCCAGCGGGTACGCGTCCACGGCGATGGGTGAGGACACGCAAGCCAGCGGCGATGCCTCCGTGGCGATGGGGGACAACACGACGGCCAGCGGCTTCCGGTCTACGGCAATGGGCGTGAGCACGACGGCCAGCGGCAACAGCGCTACGGCGCTGGGTGCACTCACGACGGCCAGCGGCGCTCGTGCGACCGCGATGGGCTCGATCACGACGGCACAGGCCTATGCCTCGCTCGTCATCGGCCGCTACAACACCCTCAGCGGCTCGACGACGACCTGGGTCTCGACCGACCCCCTCTTCGTCGCCGGCAACGGTGCGAGCGGCACCAGCCGCTCCGACGCGCTCACGCTGCTGAAGAACGGCGACCTGACCATCGCCGGGACGCTCACCGAGAACTCCGACCGGCGCCTCAAGACCGACATCCGGCCCCTCACTGGCGCGCTCGATACCATCACCGCGCTCCGCGCTGTGCGCTACCGCTTCCGTGAGGGCACCAGCCGCCCCGAAGGCGAGCACA
>JAWWAN010000370.1:0-4563 GCA_033721675.1 Rhodothermales bacterium
CCGCTCCGTCATGTCATAACTGATCGCGCGGGTGGGGTTGCAAAGAAGGGTCGCACGCGCGGCCCTTATTTCTTTGCCTCAGCCACGTGGCCAACGTTAAGAGCCTTTAAAGAATTGTTTAGCAGCAGTTAAGGACTTTGGTCCTCTTTTATGTTATCGTGTGCATAGGCTGCAAGCGGGTGGCAGAGCAAGCCACCGCAGCCGCTGAACCATCCTCGACAAATAGGGAAAAGAACAGTGTTTCAAAGCGTGGCGATCTTTTTGAAGGAATGGTGGATTATCGGCTTTGCCATCATCGGGCACCTCGGCACCCCCGCCGAGTGGCTACAGCTGCTCAAACAGGTAGAGCCGCTCGGCTTCTTTCCTCCCGAGACACTCGCCGTCGTCTTCAGCAACGACACCACGCTCTTTCTGGGGCGCTATCTCAACGGGATCCAGTTCTCCGGCGCGCCCACGTTCTACCACGTCGGCCTGCGCCAGAGCGACGACGGCAGCGGCGGCCGGACGCTGCCCGTGGGCATGCTGATGCGTCACGGCGGCTTCTTCGGCGGCGCGATGATGGCCTGGCAGGAGCTCACGCAGCAGCGCGAGACGTTCTGCTGCTTCTTCGCCAACGACCTCGCCATCGGCAGCCTGCGGCCGGGCCGCGAGTCGCTCTCGAACAACAACGTGTACGCGTTCGCGATGGGCGGCGCCGAGATCCCCGGCACCACGCTCTCGGCCGGCGTCAGCGCCTTCGTCGCCGGCCTCAACGGCCTGGAAGGCGTCCGCCTGCTGTACTTCGACGGCGGGCGCGTCGAGCAGTCCGGCCATCTGAGCCACATCCGCGTCGGCCTCCACCACGCGGCCCCGAACGGCGCCGAGGCGGACCTCGTGGTGCTCCGCCACCGGTTCGAGATGGACCACACGATGCCGCCCGTCTGGATCTTCGGAGAGGACGGAATGCCGGTGGAGCAGGTGCAGCGCACCGAGCACGACGAGACGCACGGATGGGCGGCGCAGCTCACCTACCGCCATCCCCTCCCCGCTGGATGGACCCTCGGCGCCCGCCTCAACGGCGACTGGAAGCAGCATCCCAAGATTCCGAACTACGACCTGATGCAGATCCCCCGGGACCCCGGCGACTCACAGGCGTACCGCTTCGGCATCGGCATCGCGCGGAGCTACGGGCAGGCCACGCTCGGCCTCGACGTCGCCTACGAACCCATCGACAGCCACACCTGGACCGACGCCCTCGAAGACGTCCTCGTCACCCCGCCCGACGGCGGCGACCCCGTCGTGGTGGTGCCCGCAGGCGAGATGACCGTCGAGAACTTCTTCCGCTTCCACAACTCGCTCGTCCGCCTCGGCCTGCGCCGCGCCGGAGACCGCGTCGACTTCGGGATGGGGCTGGCCGTCCACACCACCCGCTACGACCTGGACCAGACCGACTTCATCGCGCAGAGCCAGCGGGATCAGCAGGAGAGCTGGAGCGAGTGGACGGGCACGCTCGGCGTGGGCGTCCACTTCGCCGAGTTCCAGATCCGCTACCTGGGCCTCGTCACGTGGGGTACGGGCCGGCCCGGCACCGATTTCTCCGGGATCTTCCGGGGCGGGGCGGTCGACTTCGCGGCGCTGGAGTCTGACTTCGTGGTGGCGCCCAACGGCCCGCTGACCTTGCAGGAGGCGCGCGTGGTGACGCATCAGGTGTCGATCCTCGTCCCGCTCTCGAACTAGGCCCGGCAACACCCCTCACCGAATCGCTACAGTTGGCGCCGAACCCGCGTGCAGCCGGGCCGGTAGCTACGGGGTAGGATCCTCTTCCCCAGAGCACCGGCCCCGATGATCTTTCACACCATCCAGGGCGAGCGCGTGCCCGCCCTCGGCCTCGGCACGTGGCGGCTCGACGGCGACGCCTGTCGCGAGGCCGTCGAGCACGCCCTCGACCTCGGCTACCGTCACATCGACACCGCTCAGGCCTACGAAAACGAAGAGCCGGTAGGGCGGGGCCTGGCGGCCAGCCCCGTCGGCCGCGGCGACGTCTTCCTGACCACCAAGATCTGGCTTGACAACCTCGGCCCGGAGGCGGTCCGCGCCTCCACCGAAGCGAGCCTGCGCCGTCTGGGCACCGACTATGTAGACCTCCTGCTGATCCACTGGCCCAGCGACGAGGTGCCCCTGGAGGAGACGCTCGACGCCCTGGTCGTGCTGCGTGATGAAGGAAAGACCCGCCACATCGGGGTCTCCAACTTCACGCCGTCGCTGCTGCGGCGCGCGCTCGACCATGCCCGGCTCTTCTGCTGCCAGGTCGAGTACCACCCGTTTCTCGCCCAGGACGACCTGCTCGCGCTCTGCCGCCGCCACGACCTGCTGCTGACGGCCTACTCGCCCCTGGCGCGCGGCAAGGTGCAGGAGGAAGACGTGCTCCGCGAGATCGCCGAGGCGCACGGCAAGACGCCGTTCCAGGTCACGCTCCGCTGGCACCTCCAGCAGGACTCCGTCGCCGCCATCCCGAAGGCCAGCAGCGCCGAGCACCGGGAGGCCAACTTCGACCTGTTCGACTTTGCGCTGAGCGACGCCGAGATGGAACGCATCGCGGGCCTGGCCGAAGGCCGCCGCCTCATCGACCCCGACTTCGCGCCGGCCTGGGAGGACGGGTGACGACCGGCGCCGCCCCGCCCCCCTGCGGCGCCCCGCGTCAGCCGGCGCGGCGTACCGGCGCCGGCTGCGTGCGCTGCTCCTGCCGAGGCTGCTCCTGGGGGCGGCGGGGCAGAAAGTCGCGCGGGATGCGCGGCTGCTGCGAGAAGCGGCCGTACTGATCGACGGGCACCCACTCCTGCGGCAGGCGGTACAGGTAGCGCCCGATGCCCCACTGCGAGGCCGCCCGCTTCATCGAGCTGCTGAGACCGCCCTTGACGGCCTCCACGTCCGTGTTCTCGGCACCGTCCCACTTGGTCACCCACTCGGCCGTGCCGTCGGGGCGGGCGACGTAGATCGAGATGCCGCAGAGAACGCCGCCGGCCGGCCCCTCCTTGAAATCGTTGCGCCAGTTCTCCGGGCCGCAGACGGCGTCGAGCCGGTCCTGGATGGCGCGGGTGGTGATGTAGGCCGCCGCCAGCGCCTTGCCGGTCTTCTTCGAGACGGCGATGGGCTTCCACTCGATGTCGTCCGGGTGGAAGAAGTCTTGCAGGCGGTTCAGATCGACGGGCGGGTTCATGGCGAATCGCGGTCCGGTGGTGGTGTCCGTGCTCATGCTCTGAACATACGACCCATGGGTGACATCCCGGCGTCACGCCCTGGATTGGCAAAATCCTGCGATCTGCGGAGCCGGTGCGGGGCGGCGGCGGTTCTCCGCTCACGCCCCACCGCTCCCATCCGCCCGCGCTCATGCCGTTCTCCTGGAAGGATCTCTGGAGCCTGCTCAAGGAAGCCGCCTCCGAATTCAGCGACGACCACGCCTCGCGCCTGGGCGCGGCTCTGGCCTACTACACCGTGTTCTCGCTGGCCCCGCTGCTCGTGATCGCGCTGTTCGTGGTCGGGCTGATCTGGGGCGGGCAGGCCGAGAGCGCGCGGGCCTCCGTCGTGCAGCAGATGCAGGAACTCGCGGGGCCGGACGGCGCCGAGCTCATCCGCACCATGCTGGACAGCACGCGCCCCGGCGCCGGCGGCACGGTGGCGACGGTGCTCAGCGTCGTGGCGCTCGTCTTCGGCGCGACGGGCGTCTTCGCCCAGCTCCAGGGCGCGCTCAACGTGATCTGGGACGTCCGGCGGCGGCCCGGCGGCGGCCTCAAGGGGTTCGCCACCACGCGGCTGCTGTCCTTCGGGATGGTGATCGCCGTCGGCTTCCTGCTCCTCGTCTCGCTCGTCATCAGCGCATTGCTCTCGGCGCTCGACGCCCTGCTGACCGGCATGACGCCGGTGGCGCACTTCTTCTACCAGCTCCTCAACCTCGCCGTCAGCCTCGGCGTCATCACCCTCCTGTTCGCCCTCATCTACCGGTACCTGCCGGACGTCGAGATCGCGTGGCGGGACGTGTGGGTGGGGTCGTTCGTCACGGCGATCCTCTTCACGCTGGGCAAGTTCGGCATCGGGCTGTACCTGGGCAACAGCGGGACGGCGTCTGCCTACGGCGCGGCCGGGGCGCTGGTGGTGCTGCTGCTGTGGGTCTACTACTCGGCCCAGATCCTCTTCTTCGGGGCCGAGCTGACGCAGGTCTATGCCCGCCGCTACGGCGAGCGCATCCGCCCCTCCCCACACGCCGTGCGCGTGCCGGACGTCGAGGATCTCCTGAAGGAGACGCTGGAGACGGCGCCCACGCCGGCCACGGCGGCCCTGCCGGCGCGGCGGCCGGCCCCGCCGAAGCCGGTCTGGAAGCGCGCGATGCCGCTGGTGCTCGCCTTCTTCGTCGGACGCTGGCTGAAGCGGGGGTGAGGGGGACGCAGGGCGCTGGGCGATGCAGTGGGGTGAGACGGGCGATGCAGTGGGGTGAGACGGGCGATGCAGTGGGGTGAGACGGGCGATGCAGTGGGGTGAGACGGGCGATGCAGTGGGGTGAGACGGGCGATGCAGTGGGGTGAGACGGGC
>JAWWAN010000371.1:0-4562 GCA_033721675.1 Rhodothermales bacterium
GCCGCACGGCGTCGCGGTACTTGCCGTTCCACTCGGTCCACTGCCACGGGAACCCGCCCACCTGGTAGCCGCCGGGCCCGACGTCCCACGGCTCGGCGATGAGCTTGACGCGGTTCAGGACGGGGTCCTGCTGGATGACCTGGAAGAAGGTGGCGAGCATATCGACGTCGTAGAGCTCGCGGGCGAGGGCGGCGGCGAGGTCGAACCGGAAGCCGTCCACGTGCATCTCGGTGACCCAGTAGCGGAGGCTGTCCGTGATGAGCTGGATGACGTACGGGTTGCCGGCATCCAGCGTGTTGCCCGTCCCCGTATAGTCCATCAGGAAGCGGCGGGTGTCCGGGTGCTCCTTGTAATAGGCGTGGTTGTCGATGCCGCGCCAGGAGAGCGTCGGCCCCATCCGGTTGCCTTCGCCGGTGTGGTTGTAGACGACGTCGATGATGACCTCGAAGCCGGCGTCGTGGAGGGCGCGCACCATCATCTTGAAGTCGCGCACGGCCGTCAGCGGCCCGTTCGTCGAGTACTCGGGCTCGGGCGCGAAGAAGCCCAGCGTGTTGTACCCCCAGTAGTTCTTGAGATTCTTCTCGACGAGGAACCGGTCGTGCAGCTTGGCATGGACGGGCAGGAGCTGCACCGTGGTGATGCCGAGCTGCCGGAGGTGGTCCAGGACGGGGTCGCAGACGAGGCCCAGGTAGGTGCCCCGCAGCGCCTCGGGCACGGCCGGGTGCTGCATCGTCAGGCCGCGCACGTGCGTCTCGTAGATGATCGTCTCCTCCCACGGGATGCCGGGCCGGCGGTCGTCCCCCCACTCGAACTGGTTCTCGACGACGGCGCCGAGCGGGGCGAAGGGGGCGCTGTCCGTCTCGCTGAAGGAGAGGTCTTCGGCGGGGTCGCCCACGGCGTAGCCGAAGAGGCTGTCGTCCCAGGTCATCGGGCGGCCGATGGCCCTTGCGTAGGGGTCGAGCAGGACTTTGTTGGGGTTGAAGCGGTGGCCGTCGTGGGGGGCGTAGGGGCCGTAGACGCGGTAGCCGTAGAGCTGGCCGGGGCGGAGGTTGGGCAGGTAGCCGTGCCAGATGGGGCCGGTGCGCTCCGGCAGCGGGATCGTCGCCGCCGGCGCGTCGGCCTCGGGCGCGTCGAAGAGCAGCAGTTCCACCTGCTCGGCGTGCGGGCTGTAGAGCGCGAAGTTGACGCCGAGGCCGTCCCAGAGCGCGCCCAGCGGCATCGGCTGGCCGGGGCGGAGCGTGGAGGCGAGCGGCGGGGAGGAGGGCGGCGGAACGATGGGCATAACGGAGGGAGGTCGGTCTCCCGTAAAAATGGGGTAAAGGATGGGCCGCAGCGTGCTTTTCCGGGCGCGGGGCGTTTAGTTACGGAGGCGTGGCGCCCACCCCCGGCCCCTCCTTCTTCCGTGGGGGCCGGTCCGTCCACGCCTATGGGTCGCACCTTCCCCGATCTCACAGAGAAAGCGCTTTCATGGCTGCACAGGATACGCAATCCGTCCCTGCATCGGCAACGGGTTCACCAAGCTTTCCCGAGACGTGGTCTCGCGTGGTCATCGTCTCGGTCGATCCGCAGGTCGACGGCGGGCAGTGGCCCGTCCGCCGGTCCGTCGGCGAGACGGTCGAGGTCGTCGCCGGCGTCATCATCGACGGGCACGACCGTCTCGCCGTCGAGCTGCTCTACCGGCACGAGGGCGACGGCGACGAGCAGGTCGTGCGGATGCCGCTGCGCTACAACGACGAATACGTGGGCCGCTTCCCCGTCGAGCAGCTCGGGCGCTACACGTACCGCGTGCGGGCCTGGGTGGACCGGTTCGGGACCTGGCAGGACCAGTTCCGCCGGCGGGTGGAGGGGGGCGAGAGCGAGCGCGAGCTGAAGAGCGAATTGCAGGACGGCGCGGCGCTCCTCCGCGAGGCCGCCCGCCACGCGCCGGCCCGCGCCGCCCGCCAGCTCCGCGACTACGCGGATGCCTTCGAGGAGGGCGCCATCGACGACGCCCTGGACGCGCACGTCGTCCGGCTCGCCCGCGACCACGACCCCCGCGAGGGCGCGGTCGAGAGCCGCCCGTTCGCCGTCGAGGTCGACCCCGAGCACGCCCGCTTCGCCGCCTGGTACGAGTTCTTCCCGCGCAGCGCCGCCGCCGAGGCCGGCGTCCACGGCACGCTGGATGATGCCGCCGCGCGCCTGCCCCGCATCAAGGAGCTCGGCTTCGACGTCGTCTACCTGCCCCCGATCCACCCCATCGGCGAGGCGTTTCGGAAGGGCAAGGACAACGCCCCCGCCGCCCAGCCCGGCGAGCCCGGCAGCCCGTGGGCCATCGGCGGGCGTCTCGGCGACGGCACGCTCGGCGGCCACAAGAGCGTCCACCCCGAACTCGGCGGCCTCGACGCCTTCGACCGCTTCGTGGCGAAGGCCGACGAACTCGGCCTCAAGGTCGCCCTCGACGTCGCCTTCCAGACCTCGCCCGACCACCCGTACGTCCAGGATCATCCTGCCTGGTTCCGCCAGCGCCCGGACGGCACCATCCGCTACGCCGAGAACCCGCCCAAGAAGTACCAGGACGTCTACCCGTTCGACTTCGAGGGCGACGACTGGGAGGCGCTCTGGGAGGAACTCAAGAGCGTCTTCGACTTCTGGATCGACCATGGCGTGCGCGTCTTCCGCGTGGACAACCCCCATACCAAGCCCTTCGCCTTCTGGGAATGGTGCCTCGCCGCGCTGCGCCGCGACCACCCGGACCTGATCTTCCTCGCCGAGGCGTTCTCCCGCCCGAAGATCATGTACACGCTCGCCAAGCTCGGCTTCAACAACTCGTACACGTACTTCGCCTGGCGCAACACGCGGCACGAGCTCGAGGAGTACCTGGCCGAGCTCTCCGGCGAGGTCGGCGAGTTCTTCCGGCCCAACTTCTGGCCCAACACGCCGGACATCCTGACCGAGTATCTGGCCCACGGCGGCCGGCCCGCGCACGTCATCCGGTTCATCCTCGCCGCCACGCTCTCGTCCGTCTACGGCGTCTACGGGCCGCCGTACGAGCACGTCTACAACACGCAGCACCCGAAGCGCGAGGAGTACGCGGACAACGAGAAGTACGAGATCCGCACGTGGAACTGGAACGACCCCGACTCGCTCCAGCCTCTCATGAAGCGCGTCAACAAGATCCGCCGGGAGAACCCGGCGCTCCAGTTCTGGCGCAACGTCACGTTCCACCGCTGCGACAACCCCAACGTCCTCGCCTACAGCAAGGCGCACGGAGACAACCTCATCCTGTGCACCGTCAGCGTCAACCCGTTCCAGGCCGAGGCCGGGTGGGTCCACCTGCCGCTGGAAGACTGGGGGCTGGCCGCCGGCGAGCCGTTCGAGGTCGAGGATCTGTTGCGGGGCGAGTTCTACCTGTGGCACGGGGCGGCCAACTTCGTCCACCTCGACCCCGGCGTGATGCCCGCGCACCTCTTCCGCATCCGCCGCCGCGGCCGCACCGAGCAGGACTTCGAGTACTTCGTCTGAGCCCGCCGGACTGCAATGGCCTCTGCGTCTCCCCCACGGCCTCAGAGCGAACCCTCCCCCTTCAGAAGGGAGAGCCTCCTGCGCGTTCCCGTGACCCCGTTTCAGCACGACCCATCATGACCGACTTTCTCTCCGATCCCCTCTGGTACAAAGACGCCGTCATCTACGAGCTGCACGTCCGCTCGTTCTTCGACGCCAACGACGACGGCTTCGGCGACTTCGCCGGGCTGCGCCGGAAGCTGCCGTACCTCGAATCCCTCGGCGTCAACACGCTCTGGCTGCTGCCTTTCCTGGAGAGCCCCCTCAAGGACGACGGCTATGACACCGCGGACTACCTCAAGATCCTCCCCGTCCACGGCACCCTGGAGGACTTCCAGGCCTTCCTCGACGAGGCGCACGCGCGCGGCATGCGCGTCATCACCGAGCTCGTGCTCAACCACACCTCGGACCAGCACCCCTGGTTTCAGGAGGCCCGCGACCCCGCCTCGCCCAAGCACGACTGGTACGTCTGGAGCGACACCACGGAGCGCTACGCCGACACCCGCATCATCTTCACCGACACCGAGCCCTCCAACTGGACCTGGGACCGGAAGGCCCAGAAGTACTACTGGCACCGCTTCTTCAGCCACCAGCCCGACCTCAACTTCGACAACCCCGCCGTGCACGAGGCCATGAAGGAGGTGCTCTTCTTCTGGCTGGACCTGGGCGTGGACGGCCTCCGCCTGGACGCCGTGCCGTACCTTTACGAGCGCGAGGGCACGAACTGCGAGAACCTCCCGGAGACGATCCGCTACGTGAAGGGCCTCCGCCAGGCCATCGACGAACGCTACGGGCCGGGCCGCGTGCTGCTGGCCGAGGCCAACCAGTGGCCCGAAGACACCCTGCCCTACTTCGGCACGGACGCCGACCCCGGCGTGCAGATGGCGTTCAACTTCCCCATCATGCCGCGTCTCTACATGGCCCTGCGCCGCGAGAACCGGCGGCCCCTGCTGGAGATGCTCGAACTCACCGAGGCCATCCCCGAAGACGCCCAGTGGGCCCTCTTCCTCCGCAACCACGAC
>JAWWAN010000372.1:0-4560 GCA_033721675.1 Rhodothermales bacterium
GCGCGGTCTCGTTCCTGGCCGAGACCAAGGGCAGCGGCGACACGGAGCGGTTCCTGCTGCGGCACGTGTTGCGGCTCGGGCTGGCCCTGGGCGCGATGCTCGTCTTCAGCGTGCTGGACTACCGGACGCTGGCGCGCTTCAGCAAAGGGTTGCTGGCCGGGTCGCTGGTGCTGCTCGGGGTGGTGAAGGCCGTCGGGGTGGCGGAGGGCGGCGCGGTGCGCTGGTTGCAGCTGGGCTCGTTCGGTTTCCAGCCCTCAGACATCGCGAAGGTCGCCCTCGTGCTCTACGCCGGCGTGCTGCTGGCGAAGAAGCAGGACTACATCAAGAGCTTCGGCCGGGCCTTCACGCCCCTCTTCGGCTGGGTCTTCGCGACGGTCTTCCTGATCGGGCTCGAAGACCTCTCGACGGCGGCCCTCGTGCTGGCGTCTGTGGGGCTGATGACGTTCGTGGGGCGAGTGCATGTGGGGCACCTGGCAGGGCTGGCGGCGGCGGGCGCCACATGCGCCGTGCTGCTGCTGGCGGCCTCCCCGAACCGGGCGGCGCGCGTCGAGGCCTACCTGGGCGTCAAGCTCTTCCCGCATACGGAGGCTGCCGAAGTCTTCAGCCAGCAGGCCGAGGGCTACCAGGCGCGGCAGGCGCGCATCGCCTTCGCCCTCGGCGGCCTCACCGGGCGCGGGCCGGGCAAGAGCATCCAGCGCGACTTCCTGCCCGCCCCCTACAACGATTTCATCTTCGCCATCATCGCCGAGGAGTACGGGCTGGCCGGGGCGTTTCTGCTGCTCGGCTGCTTCCTGGTCCTCCTCTTCCGCGGGTTTCTGCGGATCGCCCGGCACGCGCCGGATCCGCTCGGGCTGTTCCTGGCGGTAGGCTTCACGACGATGGTGGCGCTCTACGGATTCATCCACGCGGGCGTCTCCTGCGGCCTGCTCCCTGTAACGGGCCTGCCGATGCCGCTCGTATCCTACGGGGGCACCTCGATGATCGCGACGGGCGTGATGGTGGGCGTGCTACTGAACATTTCTCGACAAATTTCCTAGCCACTGGCCACTAGGGAGCAGCCACTAGGGTATCTAGGGACGAACCCGGACCCCCAGTGGCCAGTCCCTAGCTCCTATGACCCGAAGTCCTCGCATTCTTCTGGCCGGTGGCGGCACCGGCGGGCACGTGTACCCGGCCATCGCGATTGCGGATGCCGTGCGCGCGCTGGAGCCCGAGGCGGCCATCGCCTTCGCCGGCACCACAGACCGGCTGGAGTGGGAGGCCGTCCCCAAGGCCGGCTATGCCATCCACCCGATCACCGTCAGCGGGCTGCAACGGAAGCTGACGCCGCGCAACCTGGCCGTCCCGTTCAAGCTGGCGCGCGGGCTGTGGCAGAGCTGGCGCCTCGTCGGCGACTTCGACGCGGACGTGGCGGTGGGCACGGGCGGCTACGTCTCCGGGCCCGTCTTGCTGGCGGCGAGCCTGCGGGGGCGCCCCCTCGTGTTGCAGGAGCAGAACGCCCATGCCGGCGTCACGAACCGGCTGCTGGCGAAGCGGGCCGCGCAGATCCACGTGGCGTTCCCGGAAGCAAAGGCGGCATTCCCGGAAGCAAACTGCCACCTCAGCGGGAATCCCACGCGCGACGACCTGCGCCATGCGGACCGCGCCGAGGCCCGCGCCCACTTCGGCGTGCCGGAGGGCGCCTCGATGCTCCTCGTCTTCGGCGGCTCGCTCGGCAGCGCGGCGCTCAACGCCGCCATGCAGAAACACCTCGCCGCCCTCCTCGCCGACGAAAACGCGTACGTCGTCTGGCAGACCGGCAATCGCTACTACGACCGGCTGGAGGCCGCCGTGGAAGACCACCCGCGCCTGCGCCTGCTGAAGTACATCGACCGGATGGACCTGGCCTACGCCGCCGCCGACCTCGCGCTCTGCCGCGCCGGCGCCATCACGTGCAGCGAGCTGATGGTGACCGGGACGCCGGCGATCCTCGTCCCCTCGCCGAATGTAGCCGAGGACCACCAGACGAAGAACGCCCGCAGCATGGAGACCGCCGGCGCCGCCGTGCTCATCCCCGAGGCCCGCCTGGACGACGCCTTCCTCGCCGAGGCCCCCGCGCTGCTGGCCGACGCCGAGCGCCGCACTCGCATGAGCGAGGCCGCCCGCACCCTCGCCCGCCCGGACGCCGCCCACGACATTGCACGGAACGTGCTGCGGCTGGCGGGATGGAACGAGGCGCGCGAGGCCTGACCCGCCCGGCCGGCTGCCGCACGCACCCCACCTCCTTAAAGATTACCAAGACGCACGTCACAGAATGACCAAGAATACAGCGCGACGCAGGCAGCCCACGCTCGGGCGCATCCGGCGGATCCACATGGTGGGCATCGGCGGCATCGGCATGAGCTCGATCGCCGAGGTGCTGCTGGACCGCGGCTACCGCATCAGCGGCAGCGACCTCCGGAAAGGCGAGGTCACGGACCGCCTCGAATCCAAGGGCGCCACCGTCTACGAGGGCCACGCGGCCGAGCAGATCGACGGCGCCGACGTCGTCGTCTACTCCTCGGCCGTCAAGCCGGACCAGAACCCCGAGACGCGCGAGGCCGAGCGCCGCCGCGTGCCGCTCATCCCGCGCTCCGTCATGCTCGGCGAGCTGATGCGGATGCAGTACGGCATCGGCATCGCCGGCACCCACGGCAAGACGACCACCACCTCCATGACCGGCCTCGTCGTCGCCGAAGGCGGCTTCGACCCGACCATCATCGTCGGCGGCAAGGTCACCGTCTTCGGCTCCAACGCCGTCAGCGGCGAGGGCGACATCATCATCATCGAGGCCGACGAGTACGACCGCACGTTCCTCCGCCTGACGCCGTCCATCGCCGTCATCACGAACATCGAGGAGGACCACCTCGACATCTACGAGGACATCGACGACATCAAGGGCGCCTTCATCCAGTTCGCGAGCGCGGTGCCTTTCTTCGGGGCCGCCGTCGTCTGCCTGGACGACCCCATCGTGCAGGACATCGTCGGCGACATCGACCGGCGCATCATCACCTACGGGACGGCCCGCCAGGCCCAGATCCGCGCTGAGAACATCGAGCAGGTGGGCATGACCACCCGGTTCGACGTGCTGGCCGAGGATGAGCGGCTCGGCACGGTGGCGCTCCAGGCGCCGGGCCTGCACAACGTCCGCAACGCCCTCGCCGCCGTCGCCGTCGGGCGCGAGCTCGACATCGAGTTCGACGCGATTGCCCGCGGGCTGGCCGGCTTCACCGGCGTCCAGCGCCGTTTTCAGAAGATCGGGGAGGGCGGCGGCGTGCTCGTCATCGACGACTACGCGCACCACCCGACCGAGATCAACGCCACGCTGCAGGCCGCCTCGATGGGCTTCAGCGACCGCCGCATCGTGGCCGTCTTTCAGCCGCACCTCTACTCGCGCACGCTCGACTTCCTCGACGAGTTCGCGCGGTCGTTCTTCAACGCCGACGTGCTCGTCGTGACGGATGTCTACGGTGCGCGCGAGGACCCCGTCGAGCAGGTGGACGGCAAGCTCGTGGCAGACCTGACGATGCGGCGCGGCCACCGGAATGTGCATCACGTGCCGGACAAGGAGGATCTGCCGGAGTACCTGGCGGCCCTCGTCGAGCCGGGCGACGTCGTCGTCACGCTCGGCGCCGGAGACATCCACCGCTACGGCAAGGCGCTGCTCGACGCGCTACAGGAACAGGGCGCCGGGGGATGAGCGCGGGGGCATCGGGCCGCCCGTCTCCCTCCGGGCCCGGCCCTTGCTCACCGTTTCTCATTCACCAGCTTCCAACGCCCTATGACCAGGCCATCCGTGTGGTGGCGGGCCGGGCGGGTGGTGCTCGGGGTGCTGCTGCTGGCGGGTCTCGGCCTGGCCGGATGGCACGGATGGCGCTATGCCCGGTCGGTCCGCGTCGAGCGGATCGACCTGCAGGGCGCGCGCCATGCCGAGGCCGAGGCGCTCCTCGCGCTGGCGCAGGTCGATACCGGCCTCGTCATGCTCGGCGTGGATCCCGCGCTCGTGGCAGACCGGATGGAGCGCCACCCCTGGGTGGCCTCCGCGAGGGCCGCGCGCCTGCCCACCGGCACCCTCCGCCTCGCCGTCGAGGAGCGCGTGCCCGTCGCACTCGCCCTCGGCGCCGACGGCCGCCCCGCCTACTACCTCGACGCCGCCGGCTACCGCATGCCGCCGGCGCCCGGCGCCGCCTACGACGTCCCCCTGATCGAGGGGCTCGCGGCGCGCTACCACCCCGTGACGCCCACCGAGGACCCCGTGCTGCGCGCGCTGCTGGCGGCCCTCGGTGGCCTCGACCCCGCCACCGACGCCCTCGTCGCCACGCTCACGTGGAAGCAGGGCGAGGTCTGGCTGACGACGCCCCCCGCCGGCGCCCGCCCGCCCGTCTCGGTGCGCCTCGGGCGCGACGACTTCGCCGGGCGGCTCCGGCGGCTGCGCCTCTTCTGGGACCGGGCCGTGCTGACCCGCCCCGAGCAGGACTTCGCCTTGATCGACCTTCGTTTTGCCGGCCAGATCGTCACGCAGGAGGCCGTGCGTGCGCCGTA
>JAWWAN010000373.1:0-4551 GCA_033721675.1 Rhodothermales bacterium
CCCTGAGACGTTGCTGGGCGGGTTGACGCCCGAGGCCTTTCTGCGCGAGTACTGGCAGCAGAAGCCGTTGCTGGTGCGGGGCGCGTGGCCCGGCTTCACCTCCCCGCTGGCGCCCGAGGAACTGGCCGGCCTCGCCTGCGAAGACGACGTCACCAGCCGCCTCCTCCTCGAACGCGGCGGAGACGGCCCCTGGCAGATGCGCTTCGGACCGTTCGACCCCGACGACTTCGCCGCCCTGCCGGCCTCGCACTGGACCCTCCTCGTACAGGAGGTGGACCGCCTCGTGCCGGACGTCGCCGACGTCCTCGACGCTTTTCGCTTTCTGCCGAACTGGCGGATCGACGACGTGCAGATCTCCTATGCCCCCCCCGAGGGCAATGCCGGCGCTCACCTCGATAACTACGACGTCTTCCTGCTCCAGGGCCTCGGCCGCCGCCGCTGGCGCTACGGGGCCGCCCCCATCCCGCCCGACGAAGAACGCTACGTGCCGGACCTCGACGTGCGCCTGCTGGCGGGCTTCGAGGCCGCCCACGAGGCCGTGCTCGAACCCGGCGACCTGCTCTACCTGCCCCCGCGCGTGGCGCACCACGGCGTCGCGCTCGACGCCTGCATGACCTATTCCATCGGCTTCCGAGCGCCCACGCAGGCCGAGCTGCTCGAAGGCTTTGCCGCCTTCGCCGCCGACGCCGCCGATCCGCACGCTCGCTACGCCGACCCCGCCCTCGACCGGCCCACGCACGTGGGCGACCTCCCCGCGCCCACGCGCCGCGCCATCCGGGACCTGCTGCGCCGCGCCCTCGCCGACGACGACGCCATCGACCGCTGGTTCGGGCGCTACGTCACCGAGCCCCGGCGGGGCCTCTACGCCGCCCCGCTCGGCGAACCGGTCGAGCCCGGGGAACTGGCGGCGATGCTGGCCGAGGGCCTGCGCCTGCGGCGCGCCGCGGTGGCGGCCTTCGCGTTCTTCGAGGAAGACGGCGGCGGGGCGCGCCTCTTCGCCGGAGGCGCCGAATACGCCCTCCATCCGGATCTCGCCTGGGCCGCGCCCCTGATCACCGGCACCATCCCCCTCACCGCCGCCGCCCTCGGCCATCGCCTGGAGGACCCCGACTTCCTCGGCCTGCTCGCCGAGCTCGTCAACGAAGGGCACCTCATCGTGGACGAATGAGGGCCCGGCCGGCTCGCAGCGAAGGATCTGCGGGCGCCACCGCAATGGGCACCTGCCGCCGCCTTCGTTATCTTCAGATAGGCGCGCCGCCCGTATCCGTTCACTCCAGTCGAGCCAAATACTTTCCCACCTTCCGGCCTTCCAACCCGTCTCGCAATGATCGAACCCTGGGAATCCGTCGATGCACAGCCCCGAGGGGATTATAAGGTGTTCCGCGTGCGCGAGGAGCGGCGGCGCTCGCCCCAGACCGGCGAGGCCCACCCGTTCTTCGTGATCGAGGCCGGCGACTGGATCAACATCATCCCGCTGACCGACGAGGGGCAGGTGGTCTGCATCCGCCAGTACCGGCACGGGCGGGAGGAGGTGACGCTGGAGGTGCCCGGCGGCATGGTGGACGCCGGCGAGACGCCGGAGCAGGCCGCCCGCCGCGAGATGCGCGAAGAGACCGGCTACGAGGCCGGCGAGATCGTCTACCTGGGCGCCGTCGCGCCCAACCCCGCCATCCAGGACAACCTGTGCCACTCGTTCCTCGCCCTCGGCGCCCGCGCGGCCGGGCCGCCGCGGCCCGAAGGCACCGAGATCATCGAAGTCACCCACGTGGACGCCGCCGCCGTGCCGGGCCTCATCGTCGAAGGGCAGATCACGCACGCGCTCACCGTGACGGCCTTCTACTACTTCGAGCACTGGCAGCGCGGCCTCCGCCGCCCCGCCTGACGCGCGCGCCGGCGCCTCACCCAGCAGACCCGCCATGCACCCCGCTCCCCCCAATCCTCCCTCGGCGCGGCAGCCGTTCTCGCTGGCCGTGCCGGATTATTTCGGCAAGAGCCGCCTCAGCGGATGGCGCCTGCAGCTCTACGAGATCATCTTCGAGAGCGACACGCCGGCCGGCAAGGCGTTCGACGTCGCGCTGATCCTCGCCATCGTCGCCAGCGTCATCGCCGTCATGCTGGAGAGCGTCGGCACGATCCGGGCGGAGCACGGCCCGCTCCTCTACGCCATCGAGTGGTTCTTCACGATCCTCTTCTCGGTCGAGTACGTGCTGCGGCTCATCTGCGTCGGCCGCCGGCTGCGCTACGCCACCAGCTTCTTCGGCGTGGTAGACCTGATCGCCGTCGTGCCGACCTACCTGAGCGTGCTCTTCCCCGGCGCGCAGTACCTGCTCGTGATCCGGCTGCTGCGCATCCTGCGCGTCTTCCGGGTGCTCAAGCTGGCGGCCTACCTCACCGAGGCCGGCGTGCTGGTGCGGACGCTCCGCGCCAGCCGCCGCAAGATCGAGATCTTCCTGATCGCCGTGCTGACGCTGGTGGTCATTCTGGGTTCGCTGATGTACCTCATCGAGGGCTCCGAGAACGGATTCACCAGCATCCCACGCAGCGTCTACTGGGCCATCGTCACGCTCACCACCGTCGGCTACGGGGACATCTCGCCGCAGACGGACCTCGGGCAGACGCTCGCCGCCTTCATCATGATCATCGGCTACGCCATCATCGCCGTACCGACGGGCATCGTGACGGCCGAGCTGACGCGCGCCACGTCCAGCATGGCCCCGGCGGCCCCGGCGGTCCCGGCGGAGCCGTCCGTCGAGGCCGGCACGCGGGCGCTCATCTGCCCGCGCTGCTATGCCGCCGGCCACGCCGACGACGCGCGCTTCTGCCGGCGCTGCGGCGCGCGCCTCTAGCTCCTCCCGCTGCGAACCCGCCTTCGGCCCCCGTACCTCCGCTTCGGCGGACATAATTACAAGAACGAAAGACATGTAAAGGGGACAGAGAGTGGGGCGGGGGCATATTATATCCCTGCTATCATCGTCGGCCCCGCGCGCGGCGGCAGGCACGCCGCAGAGGGCCGGGCGCTCCGCACGCCCCTCCCGCTACTCTCTGTCTCCTATGGCTACCGCCACGATCGGCCCGCCGGCCGATGCGCTCGACGCCAAAGCACTGCTCCAGGTCCTCACTGCCGTCAAAAAGGGTGACTTCACGGCCCGCATGGAGGTGGAGGAGAACGGCATGGCCGGGCGCATCGCCGATACGCTCAACGAGATCATCGAGCAGAACGAGCGACTCACGCGCGAACTCCAGCGCATCCGTAAGGTCGTCGGCACCAAAGGGAAGATCGGCGAACGGGCCATGCTCGCCGGCGCCAGCGGCTCCTGGCAGACCTGCATCGACTCGGTCAACGACCTCATCATCGACCTCGGCCAGCCCATCACCGAGGTCGAACGCGTCATCGGGGCCGTCGCCAAAGGCGACCTCTCGCAGAAGATGGACCTGGAGTTCAGCGGCCGGAGGATCCAGGGCGAGTTCCTCCGCACCGGGAAGATCGTCAACACGATGGTGGACCAGCTCTCCTCGTTCGCCTCGGAAGTGACGCGCGTGGCGCGCGAGGTCGGCACCGAGGGCAAGCTGGGCGGGCAGGCCGAGGTCAAGGGCGTCAGCGGGACGTGGAAGGACCTGACCGACAGCGTCAACTCGATGGCGAGCAACCTCACCGCTCAGGTGCGTAACATCGCCGAGGTGACGACGTCGGTGGCCAACGGCGACCTCTCGAAGAAGATCACGGTCGACGTAAAAGGCGAGATCGCCGAGCTGAAGAACACGATCAACACGATGGTCGATCAGCTCTCCTCGTTCGCCTCGGAGGTGACGCGCGTGGCGCGCGAGGTGGGGACGGAGGGCGAGCTCGGCGGTCAGGCCGAAGTCGAAGGCGTGGCCGGCATCTGGAAGGACCTGACCGACAACGTCAACTCGATGGCGAGCAACCTCACCGCTCAGGTGCGGAGCATCGCCGAGGTGACGACGTCGGTGGCCAACGGCGACCTCTCGAAGAAGATCACGGTCGACGTAAAAGGCGAGATTCTGGAGCTGAAGAACACGATCAACACGATGGTGGACCAGCTCTCCTCGTTCGCCTCGGAGGTGACGCGCGTGGCGCGCGAGGTCGGCACGGAGGGCAAGCTGGGCGGGCAGGCCGAGGTCGAAGGCGTCTCGGGCACGTGGAAGGATCTGACCGACAGCGTCAACTCGATGGCCGACAACCTGACGGCCCAGGTGCGCAACATCGCCGAGGTGACGACGGCCGTGGCCACGGGCGATCTCTCGAAGAAGATCACCGTGGAGGTGCAGGGCGAGATCGCCGAGCTGAAGAACACGATCAACACGATGGTGGACCAGCTCTCCTCGTTCGCCGCCGAAGTCACCCGTGTGGCACGCGAGGTGGGGACGGAGGGCAAGCTGGGCGGGCAGGCCGAGGTCAAGGGCGTCAGCGGGACGTGGAAGGACCTGACGGATAGCGTCAACTCGATGGCCGACAACCTGACGGCCCAGGTGCGCAACATCGCCGAGGTGACGACGGCCGTGGCCACGGGCGATCTCTCGAAGAAGATCACC
>JAWWAN010000374.1:0-4548 GCA_033721675.1 Rhodothermales bacterium
GACCGTGTGGAGGCAGACCCTCCCGTCGAGGAGGATCCGCCTCCCGTAGCGCCGAGTTCACCGGCGGACGAGGAGACGCTGGCGTGGGCGCCTCCCGGGACCCGGTGGACCAGCCCCGAGAGCAGCGAGCTTTCGGAGGATACACCTCCCCCCCCCGAAGAACCGACGGTGGAGGCAGAACCCACGGCCTCGGAAGCTTCGCCGGGCGCCCCGCCGGAACCCCCGCCTGCCGCCGAGCGCGTGCCCGTCGAGCCCGCCCACGGCTCGCGCCCCGCCAGCGCCCCGCCCCGCCGAAGCGCGTTGCCGTGGGCGCTGATCACCCTCTTCGTGATCCTCACCGCCGTGGCCGTCTACTTCTGGATGAGCAACGGCGAGGACGCCCCGGACCCGACGGCCCGCACCGAGACGCCGGCAGCGGTGGACCCCTCTCCTGCGCTGACCCCCGCCCCGACCGACACGACCGACGCCACGGCTGCCGCCCCGGAAGCTCCGGCGGACGACGAGCCCGCGTCCGTAGAGCCCGATGACGAACTGCCGCGCATCGTGCCGGCTGACGGCGGCTTCACGTGGATCGTCGCCTCCCGCCGAGACCGCGCGCTGGCCGAACAGGCCGCCGCCCGCTTCCGGGACCGCCTCGGCGGGCAGCTCGTCCCCGTCGGCGTCGTCGCCGGCACCTCCGGCGGGCAGAGCCGCTACCGCGTGGGCGTCGGCCAGGTGCCGGACGCCGACGCCGCGAATGCCCTGCGCCAGCGTCTGGGAGACGTGCTGCCCGCCGACGCGTGGTTGCTCCGCCTCCAGCCGGATATGTGACGGCCGCATGAAACAAATCGCCGGGACGCCCCCGTTCACCGGGCGAACGGCGATGCCCGCCTCTCTCGCTCCCTTGCCTCTCACGCCTGACCCGCACGCCGCGTACTCCCCATGACGATCCTGCTGCTTCAGGAGGCCCTTCAGTCCTTCCCGGTAGACACGCTGGCCCAGGTACCCGCCCAGGAGCCGGCCTCCTGGCTGGACACCCTCGCGCTGGGCGGCTGGGTGATGGCCCTCATCGGCCTGCTTTCGCTCCTGACCATCTACCTCTTCGTCGAGCGCCTCATCACGCTGCGCCGCGCCGCCACAGACCGCACGCAGGTGGTGCAGGAGGTCCGGCGCTACGTGCAATCCGGCGACGTAGACGCCGCGCTGGCTTTTTGCGAGAGCCGGGACAAGCCGCTGACGCGTCTGCTGCGCCACGGCCTGGAGCGCCTCGGGCGCCCCATCTCCGAGATCCAGGACGCCGTGCACGCGGCGGGCCGGTACGAGACCTTCGAGCTGGAGAAACGCACCGACCTGCTCGCCAGCATCGCCGGCATCGCGCCGATGCTGGGCTTCCTTGGCACGGTCACCGGCATGATCCGCGCCTTCCAGGAGATCCAGCGCCTGCAGGGCAACGTCAACCCGAGCGTGCTCGCCGGCGGCATCTGGGAGGCGCTCCTGACGACGGCGGCGGGCCTCATCGTCGGCATCGCCGCGTTCTTCTTCTACAACTTCTTGCTGGGCCGCATCAACCGCCTCGTCAACGACCTCGAACGGTCCGCGACGGAGTTCATCGACCTGTTGCAGGAGCCGGCGCCCGCCCCGCACCGCTACGAGCGCACCTCCTACTGATCCGGCCGCCCTCCCGGCCCTGCACTCCGAATCTCCGCCCTGCCTCTCATGGCCTCCTTCGATTTCTCGACCGGGAAGAAGCCGCTGACGGCCTACGGGATGGCCGGGCTGGCGGATATCGTCCTGCTGCTGCTGATCTTCTTCCTGCTCACCTCCAACTTCATCCCGCAGTTCGGCATCCAGGTGAACCTCCCGCAGGCCGACGCCTCGGCGCCCAACGAGCCGAACCACGTCACCGTCGCCATCACGAAGGAAGGCCAGTTCTACGTGGAGGGCAACCGGATCCCGCGCGACGGGCTGCTGGAGGCCATCACGCAGGCGCGTAGCACGCGGTCGGCCCTCGTCCTCCGCGCCGACCGCGAGGCGACCATCGAGCAGTTCGCCGAGGTCGCCACCATCGCCAAGGCGCTGGATCTGCGGGTGCTCATGGCGACCGAGCGCGGGGACCTCCGCCCCCGCTGACGGTCTACCCCATCACGAGGGGGACCAGCACGAAGGCGAGGGCGGTCACGAGGAGGATGAACAGGGCGTTGAGCCACACGCCGGCACGCGCCATCTGCGGGATCGTGAGTGCCCCGCTGCCATAGACGATGGCGTTCGGCGGCGTCGCCACGGGCAGCATGAAGGCGCAGCTCGCCGCGAGGGTGGCCGGCACGAGGAGCAGCATCGGATCCCGCCCGAGCCCGGCGGCCAGCGCCGCCAGCACCGGCAGGAAGGCCGCCGCCGTCGCGGTGTTGCTCGTCAGCTCGGTCAGCACCACGATGACGGTCACGACGAGCCCGACCAGCAGCAGCGGCGGCCAGCTCGCCGCGCCGCTCAGCGCCGCGCCGATCCACGCGGCCAGCCCCGTCGCGTCTACGGCCGCCGCCAGGCTGAGCCCGCCGCCGAAGAGGAGCAACACCCCCCACGGCAGCCGGCACGCCCAGTCCCAGTTGAGCACCGCCTCGCCCCGCCGCTCGCCGGACGGGAGGGCGAACAGCACGAGCGCCCCGGCAATCGCAATGCCGGCATCCGAGAGCCCCGGTACGGCCCCCTGCAGGAGGGGCCGCGTCATCCACAGCACCGCGACGGCGAAGAAGACGACGGCCACGCGCTTCTCCGGCGCACGCACCGGCCCCATGCCGCGCAGCTCCGCCTCGATGTAGGCCCGCCCGCCGGGGATGTCCACGATCCGGATCGGGTAGACGAGGCGCGTCAGGGTGGCGTAGGTGACGGCCAGCCCGACGAGGACGAGCGGCAGCCCCACCAGCAGCCAGCGCGCGAAGGACAGCTCGACCCCGTAGGTCTCCAGCAGGAAGCCGGCCAGGAGCGCGTTCGTCGGCGTCCCGATGAGCGTACCCAGGCCGCCGATGGAGCACGCGTACGCGATGGCGAGCATCAGCACGATGCCGAAGTGCGCGCCGCGCTGTGGGTCCTCCGGCGTCCGCACGAGCTCGATGACCGAGATGCCGATGGGCAGCATCATCATGGCCGTCGCCGTGTTCGAGACCCACATGCTCAGGAACGCCGCCGCCAGCATGAAGCCGGCCACGATGCGGAGGGGGCGCGTCCCCACCGCGCGGATGATGCGGAGCGCCAGACGCCGGTGCAGGTTCCACCGCTGCATCGCCATCGCGATGAGAAAGCCGCCGAGGAAGAGGAAGATGAGCGGGTTCGCGTAGGGCGCCGCCGCCTCCCGGATCGAGGCCACCCCGAGGAGCGGGAAGAGCACGAGCGGCACCAGCGACGTCGCGTAGATCGGTAGCGCCTCGGTCATCCACCAGATCGCCATGAGCAGGCCCACGGCAGCCGCGTGCCAGCCCGCCTCGCTCAGCCCCTCCGGCGCCGGCGTCAGCGGGAGCACCACCAACACGAGGAGCCCGAGGCCCAGCCCGAGGAGTCCGTGGATCGAGAGGCCGCCGCTCTCCAGCGTGTCGTCGTCGGGCGGGCGAGGCGGCGGTTCCATCGGCATCGTTCGGGGTGCGTGGAGGGTACGTCTGAGTGCCCCAAGTTCGCCATGATCCCGATGCGCGTCAAGCACACGCACACGGATCTATGCGGATCTGATCGGCCATTCATCGCGCGGGACTGCACGATGGTGCAATTTTCATTCAACATATTCTTCTCAATTCTATGAACATCCCTGATACCAATTCACAGCAAAGTAAGCTATACTGATAGACCCACCCACAATAAACCACACCAGAATCATGGCCAAGCGCTCGAAGAAGAACTCTCTCAGCTACAAAGAAATGGATCTCAAAGATGCGGAGCGCGAGTTCAACCGCCGCAGCAGCCGAGGTTCGAAGTATGACGACGTCGTCAGCGCAGCGGAAAAACTCGCCAAAGGCAAGGCGCTCATCGTAGAAAACCTCTCGTATTCCGAAGTCACCGGCCTTCGCAAACGCATCGCCGACTTCCTGGGCGACGACTGGAACGTGAGTGCGACGAAGGCGGACAAAGACAAGAACACCTACAGCGCCCTCGTCCACCGCAAGAAGTGACGCCCGTCCGCGCCGGTACGCATCGGCGCGGGCCACTACCCGATCCACCAGTCCCGGTCGAGCGAGCGGTACTGGATGGCTTCGGAGAGATGCTCGGGGCGGATGGCGGCCTCCCCACCCAGGTCCGCGATCGTGCGCCCCACCTTGAGGATGCGGTCGTAGGCCCGCGCGCTCAGGCCGAGGCGCTGGACGGCCAGCTTGAGGAGCCGCTGGCCGTCGGCGCTGAGGCGGCAGTGGGTGCGCACCTGCCGCGCCCCCATCTGGGCGTTGCAATGCACGCCGGCGTGCCCGGCGAAGCGCCCCGCCTGAACGGCACGGGCCGCCACCACACGCGCGCGCACGGCGGCCGAGGGCTCGCCGTGCGCGCGCGCCTGCAGGGCCTCGAACGGGGCGGGCGTGACCTCCACGGGGAGGTCGA
>JAWWAN010000375.1:0-4546 GCA_033721675.1 Rhodothermales bacterium
GGGCGAGGGGGCGTTGCGGGAAGGCGCGGAGGCCTTCGTGGGGGCGCTGGCGCAGGGGCACCGCCGGCTGGCGCGCAACCTGCTCGTGTGGGGCGCGGCGCTCGAAGGCGAGGACCCCGCCCCGTTCACCGCCGCGCTCGCCTACTACGACCGGCTGGATGCGGAGGGGCGCCTCGATGCGTACTTCGAGGCCGCGCGCGCCCTCCCCGGGCATGTGCTCTTCACCGGCTACCTGGAGCACGACGCCCTGTGCCATCTCTTCCCGTGCTGCGACGTCGGCGTCTTCCCGTCCGTCGTCAAGGAGGCGTCGCCGCTGGTGGTGCCGGAGGCGGCGGCCTGCGGTGTCTTCCCGATCGGCACCTACACGGCGGGCATGCGAGACAGCCTGGACGCGATGGCCCCGGCCGTCCCGGAGGAGGCCCGGGCGTGGATGCGCCTGCGCCCCGACCCCGCGCACACCGTCGCGGACCTCGTGAAGGGTGCCTCGGCCGTCTTGTCGGCCGGCCTGCGGCCCGCCGAGACGCTGCGGCAGGTGGCCGTCGAGCAGTTCGACTGGCACGAGATCGCCGCCACCATGCGCGCCGAGCTCACCGCAATGGCCGGCTAGACCCACCCCACCAGCCCCTCTCCACTACACCTCCTTCCCGCTTCGCCACGGTCAAGCCAGTGCGCTCTCGCGGCCGGAGTCCCGCACGAAGAGGCAGGTCGCGTTCGTCGCATGGACCATCCGGCGCATGAACGGGAAGGCGGGGTCGCGCGTGAGGCCGAACAGGCTCAGGTCTGCCTGGGGCGCCTCGGGCAGGTACGCGTCGAAGGAGCCCTGCGCGACGATCACCTCGGTATCGGGCAGCCGCGCCTGGTCCATCAGACGCTGCATGAAGTTGCGGGCGTTCTCGACCTCGGCTTCCTGCTCGACGACCGTGATCAGACGAAACGTGGCTTTCCAGTTGCGCTTGAGCTTGTAGGCCGTCAGGATGGAGAGGTCGAGGTTGCCGATGTCCCACGAGAGGTGCCAGTCCGGGCTGCGGTCGCGGATCCACACGTTGATGCTCTGGCGCTGGCCCAGCCCGGCGACGGGGTGGGGGGCGTAGATGAGCGCTCCGATCTGGTGGCGCGCGGCCTCCTCGAGGATGCGGCGGCACGCCTGCTCGCGCTCCGCCCCCTCCGGCAGCCGGAGAAACACGATGTTGGGCCGGAAGAAGGCGCCCTGAAGCACCTGGATGCCGACGGTCAGGCTCTCCGTATACGTCCCGTTCTCGACGAGGGTGGAGGTCGCGAAGACGCCCTGCTGGCGGAAGGCGTGCGCGAGCTGCGGCAGGCGCTCGGCAAGGCCGTCCGGGGCATCCTCGCGCACCAGCCCCAGCAGCTTCACTGCCCCCTTCGGGTAGGCGATGTTCTGGATGATCAGGAACGTCCCCCGCAGCTCGTGGGGGTCCTCGACGGGGACGAGCAGATTCGGCTTCCAGGCCCGCTCCTGCTTGCGCGGCATCTCGGTGACTTTCTTGGCCGCCCATTCGGAGAGGGCCACGAAGAGGCCGCTGCGGACGTCCTCGAACGGGGCGTCGAGCCGGCGGCGGGTGAGCACGCCGTAGACCACCACCACCACGGCCACCGAGACCAGGCTGATCGTCGGGTTGACGATGAACATGGCGAAGGCCGAGCCGAGGAGGCCGAGCATCGGCACGAGGCGCGAGATGCGCAGCAGGGGCCGGAAGCTGACCAGGCCGAGGCTCTGCTCGATCAGCACCACCACGTTGAGCATCGCGTAGGTGATCAGGAAGAACATCGTGATCAGCGGGGCGATCACGTTGAGGTCGCGCAGCATGATCGTCGTCAGCACCATCGCGCCCGTCACCAGCATCGCGTTGCGCGGCTCGCCCGAGGCCGTCAGCGCCCCCAGCCAGACGCTCTTCGGCACGATCCGGTGGCTGCTCATCGCCTGCAGGATGCGCGCCGAGCCGACCATCGAGGCGAGGGCGGACGAGGCCGTGGCGCCGAAGAGCCCCGCCACGACCGCCGGCCCCCAGTACGCCTTCTCGATCATCACGTAGTAGTTGCTCACGAGCTCGCCCGGCGTGGCCGAGCGCGCCAGCCAGTAGGCCAGCAACAGGTAGATCACCAGGCTCACCCCGATCGCCGCCATCGTGCCGATCGGGATGCTGCGGCGCGGATCCTTCAGATCGCCAGACATGTTGGCCCCCGCCATGATGCCGGTGGCGGCCGGGAAGAAGACGGCGAAGACCGTCCAGAAGGTCGCCCCGGTGAAGCCCGTCTCCGGGGCGCCGGCAAAGCTGCCCCAGAGGCCGACGTTGGCGGCGTCGTACTGCATCGAGCCGGTGGCGGCGGCGGCGGCGATGGAGGCGAGCGAGGCCACGATGACGGCCATGATCAGGTACTGCGTCTTGATCGCCAGATCGGCGCTCTTGTAGGCGATGCCGTACAGGATGGCGAAGACGGCGAGGTCTACGAGGAGGGGCGGGTGCGTGGGGAAGACCCACAGCCAGCCCTCGCGGAAGCCGAAGATGTAGAGCGTGATGGCGAGCGCCTGCGAGATGTAGAGCGTGATGGCGAGGCTCCCACCCACCTCCAACCCCAGCGACTGCGCGATGATGGCGTACGGCCCGCCCGCCCCGATCCGGATGTTCGTCGTGATCGACGACATCGCGAGGCCGGTGCAGGTGGTGATGGCGAAGGCGAGCAGGATGATGGCGAACCCGCCCAGCAGCCCGGCATTCCCGATCACCCACCCCTCGCGGAGGTACATGATGACGCCCAGAATCGTCAGCAGCGTCGGCGTGAAGACGCCGCCGAACGTGCCGAACTTCTTCCGGACCGGCGGGGCGGCCTCCTCGCCGCCAGGTCGCCTCCAGAAAGGTGCCATCGCCCGTGCCGCGTTCGTCCGTAGGTCTCGTCGAGCCCGCACCATCTAACATACGCTGCCAACGGCAGACCTGCGCCCACCCCGGACGGCGTTCGAGCCGGGGCGAGCACGGACGGAGGGCAGAGTGCAGAACCGGGAGGCATGAAGTCAGAAGGTGAGGGCCTCCGCTACGCCCCGAGGCCGCTCCTTCTTCCCTCTGCAATCCTTCCTCTGCAATCCTCCCGCCCCAATGCCTACTCGTACCGGAGGGATTTCACCGGGTCGGCGAGGGCGGCGCGGACGGCGTGGTAGCTGACGGTCAGCAGGGCGACGGCGAGCGCGGCGAGGGCGGCCCCGACGAACGCCGCCGGGCCGATGTCGATGCGGTACGCGAAGTCGTCGAGCCAGCGGCGGGCGCCCAGGTAGGCCAGCGGCGACGCGATGACGGCCGCGACGGCCACGAGCTTGACGAACTCGATGGCGATGAGCCGCACCAGCGCGGGCACGCTCGCGCCCATCACCTTGCGGATGCCGATCTCTTTGGTCCGGCGCGCCACCGAGAGCGTCGCCAGGCCGAAGAGGCCGAGGCAGGCGATGAGCACGGCGAGGACCGAGGAGAACGTGACGATGCGCCGCCACCGCTGCTCGGTCTGGTACTGCGCCGCGAGGTCTTCGTCGAGGAACGAGTACGAGAACGGCTTGCCGGGGAGGGCGGTCTCCCACGCCGCCTCGACGCGGGCGAGGGTGCCGGCGACGTCGTCCGGGCGGATCTTCAGCAGGATCGCACCGATGTAGTTGTAGTAGTCCGGGTGCATGTTCATCACGGCCGGCTCGACCTCGTTGCGGAGCGACTGGAAGTTGAAGTCCTTGACGACGCCGATGATCGTCGGGGCCTCCATGTAGATGCCGTCGAGCCACCCGTCGAGCCGCGTCCCCACGGGCTCCTCCAGCCCGAACTCGCGCACGAGGGCCTCGTTGACGAGCACGCTCCGCGTAGAATCCGAGGGGAAGTCCCGCGAGAAGTTGCGGCCGTCGACGACCTCCATCCCCATGAGGTCGACGTAGTCGAAGTCGATGCCGAAGTTGTAGGCGCTGCGCGTGGTGCCGGTGCCGTCGGTCCACGTGTTGCGGTCGCTGCCACGTGTGAACGAGTAGCCAGCGCGCGCGATGTGGGTGACGGCGTCGTAGGGAAGGAGCGTGTCGCGGAAGTAGCGGAGCAGGCCCGGCCCCTCGCTGCGGCTCACCTGGCCGCTGTGGACGACGAGCACGAGGTCGTCGTCGTACCCGAGGTCGCGGTCGAGCAGGTAGCCGAGCTGCTGGGTCATCAGGATCGTGCCGGCGATGAGGCCGATGGAGATGGTATACTGGAGCACCACGAGCCCGCGCGTGAGCAGGCTGTTGCCGCGCGCCTGCGTCTGGCCCTTGAGCACGGCCGCGGGCCGGAAGCGCGACAGCAGGGCGGCCGGATAGCCCCCGGCCACGAACCCGACGACGGCCAGCAGCGCGAGGAGCGCCAGGGCGACTTCGCCGGCCTCGAACGTGCTCAGCGAGAGGTTCTGGCCCGTCAGCGTGTTGAACCAGGGGAGGGCCAGCACGGCGAGGCCGAGGCCGACGAGGAGGGCGAGGGCGGTCATCACGACGGCCTCGCCCCAGAACTGGCGCATGAGCTGGCCGCGCTGGGCGCCC
>JAWWAN010000376.1:0-4545 GCA_033721675.1 Rhodothermales bacterium
AACGGCGACGGCACCTACACCGACGTCACCGGCGCGTCCGGCACCGGCGAACCGCGCTGGTCTGCCGCCGCGGCGTTCTTCGATGCCGAGGGCGACGGCGACCTCGACCTGTTCGTCGTCAACTACGTCGATTTCAACCTCGCCACCGTCAAGCCGTGCAGCAACACCGACGGGCGGCCCGACTACTGCGGCCCGCTCAGCTACGAGCCCGAGCCCGACCGCCTCTTCCTCAACGACGGAGACGGCACCTTCACCGACGCCTCCGGGCGCGCCGGCATCCACGCCGCCTATGGCCGCGGCCTCGGCGTGGTCACGGCCGACTTCGACGACGACGGCCGCACGGACGTCTACGTCGCCAACGACGGCATGGCCAACTTTCTCTGGATGAACGAGGGCGCGGGGCGCTTCCGCGAACGGGCCGTGCTGGCCGGCACCGCCGTGAACGCGCGCGGGGTGGCCGAGGCCAGCATGGGCGTCGACGCCGATGACGTGGACAACGACGGCGACGACGACCTCTTCATGACCCACCTCATCGAAGAATCCAACACGCTCTACCGCAACGAAGGCGGGGGGCTCTTCATGGATGCCACGGCCGCGACCCGCCTCGGCGCGCCGAGCCTTCCCTATACCGGCTTCGGCACGGCCTTCCTCGACGCCGACACCGACGGCTGGCTCGACGTGGTCGTCGCCAACGGCGCCGTCAAGAAGATCGCCCGCCTCGAACGCGCGGGCGACCCCTACCCGCTCCACGAACCGAACCACTTCTACCGCAACCGCGGCGACGGCACGTTCGAGGACGCCACCGCCGAGGCCGGCGCCGTCTTCGCACGCTCCGAGGTGAGCCGGGCCATGGCCGTGGGTGACGTAGACAACGACGGCGACCCGGACGTGCTGCTGAGCAACAACAGCGGCCCGGCCCGCCTGCTCGTCAACCAGCGCGGGCAGGACCGGCACTGGGTAGGCCTTCGCCTTCTGGACGCTGCCGGGCGCGACGCGGTGGGGGCCCGCGTCACGGTCACCCTCGCCGACGGCACCGTGCGCCACCGGCGTGCCCGTACGGACGGCAGCTACGCCTCGGCCCGCGACCCCCGCGTGCTCGTCGGGCTCGGCGCCGCCGCCGGGCCGGTGCGCGTCGTGGTGCGCTGGCCCGGTGGCCGCCGCGAAGCCTGGGAGGCCGTCGCCCCCGACCGCTACACGACCCTCACCGAAGGCACCGGGCAGCCGGTGCCCGCCTCCTGATGCCCTACCGCTCGGCCCTCTCACTCCCCTTTGCAGCTTTGCTGACTGCCCTTCTGGTGGCGCTGTTGGCTGGCTGCGGCACGGACCCGCACGACCGCTGGGGGCTGCACACGATCCCCGAGCCCGTCGGGCTCGATGAGTTCGACCCGGGCGTGCAGCGCGGGTATGCCCGCCACCGCCGTGCGGTGGACTCGCTGCTGGCGCTGCCGGACGCGCCGCCCGAGGCCCTCGCCCGGGCCTACGGCACGCTCGGCATGTGGCATCACCTCTACGACTTCCGCGAGACGGCGCTGCGGGCCTATGCCAACGCACACCGCCTCGACGCCGGCGACTTCCGGTGGCCGTACTACCGGGCGCACGTCCACCGCGAGAATGGCGCCCTGGACTCTGCACGCACCGCCTTCGAGACCGTGCTGGCCCTCGAACCCGGCTTCCGCCCCGCTCGCCTCTGGCTGGGCGAGGTCGAGCTGGAGGATCAGCGGCTCGACGCGGCGCGGCGCCTCTTCGAGGGCGTCCGTGCCGAAGACTCGACGATCGCCAGCGCCCACCTCGGGCTGGGCAAGGTGGCGCTGGCCGAGCAGCGCGCGGCGGAGGCCGTGGAGCATCTCGAAGCCGCAGCCCGCCTCCAACCGCGGGCCACCGAGATCCAGTACAATCTGGGGCTCGCCTACCGCGGCATCGGCGACCTCGACCGCGCCGAGCGGCTGTTGCAGGTCGCACTCGTAGACAACCGCCTGCTCCGCCTCGTCGCGATCCCCGGCGACCCCCTGCGCGACCTCGAAGCCCTCCACAGCGACGCCCGGTACTTCGCCCGGCGCGGCCAGCTCCTGCTGTCGGCGGGCCGCTTCAGCGAAGCCGAGGCCGAGTTTCGGCGCGCCATCGAGGCCGAGCCCGACGGCGCCAGCGGATGGCTCAACCTGGGCATCACCCGCCTCCGGCAGGGGCGCCCCGCCGAGGCCCTGACGGCGTTCGAGGAAGTGCTCCGCCTCGACCCGAACTACCCGGAGGGGCTCTACGCGCGCGGCACCGCCCGGGCCGCCCTCGGCCAGATCGCCGAGGCCGAGCAGGACTACCGCAGCGCCCTCGCCAGAGACTCGACCCATGCCGGCGCCCATCTCACCCTCGCCGACCTGCTCCGCCAGACCGGGCGCGTCCTTCAGGCGGCCGAGCACTATGCGGCCGCCAGCCGCATCGACCCGGGCGACGCGCGCGCGCGGTTCTGGCGGGCCGTGGCGTACACCACGGCCGGGATGTTCCGCGAGGCCCTGGAGGCCGTCGAGCGCGACCTGCAGGAGACCGGGAGCGACCCCAGCCTGCGCCTGCTCCAGATCCGCCTGCTCGCCACCGCCCCGGACGGCGCCGTACGCGATGGCGCCCGCGCCCTGCGCCTGGCCCGCGCGGCCCACCGCGAGATGCCGATCCTCCCCTTTGCCGAGAGCGTGGCGATGGCCCTGGCCGAGCTCGGAGACCTCCAGGGGGCACAGGCATGGCAGCGCGCAGCCATCGCCGCCGCCGACGCCGCCGGGCAGGCCGACGCCGCCGCCTGGGCGCGCCACCGCCTCGAACGCTACCGCGCCGGCGTCCCGCTGCGGCGTGTGATGGCCGAGGGCGAACGCCTGATGGCCCTGCCCGTCTCCGCCCCGGCCGGCGCCCGATGACCCCCCTCGGGGTGGCCGTGAACCGATCTCCCGGGCCGCGTCGAAGTCAGTACCGAGGCTCCGTCCCGACCGTATGGGCGACATGGCATAATCCCGTTACCCCGACCCCGGTATTGACTCTCAGGGGAGGGGCTTCTATACTACTGGACGTTGTGAACCGGACCGTTGAGAACCGCGAGAGCAGTCTGCCTGGTATGCTTTCGCGGTCTGATGTGCGACGAATACCAGGCTGTTCTCTACACGAGGCCGCCCGCGTGGGCGGTTCCTGATAGCCCCCTCGGCATGATCAGGCGTGCGCCGGATCAGGCTGCCTGCACGGTGTCGCGCACGGTGGCCTCCTACATGCCGCCGACCTCCGCAGGTGGGTCTCGGTTCATCCCCGACCACGAACGCACTCATTCACCCTACCAGCCGGAGGATCGTATGAATCGACACGGTACCGCTCCAGGCGTCTGCTCCGCCTTCTCGCTGCGGCCTATTTGCGCGCTGCTGGGCGTGCTGCTGTTGAGCACTGCTCTGAACGTCCAGGCTCAGTCGCTGCGCGTCGAGGCCCAGAACTTCATGACGCAGTACCAGGCGGCCCAGGCGGCCTTCGAGGCCAACCCCTCGCCGCAGACACAGCAGGCCCTCGAAGAGATCACCGAGGCGTTTGCCGCCTTCCGGCGAGACAACCGCGAGGCGCTCCGGGCCCTCCCCCCTGGCGCCCTCCAGACCGGCACGCCCGCCCAGAAGCGTAGCGCGCCGGCCCTCAAAGACGCCCCGCGCGTACCGCTGCCGGTCAACCAGCTCTTCGAGGAAACCTTCGACGCGGACCTGGGCGCCTTCACCCCCTTCGCCCAGCCAGACGGCTCTGCAGACTGGCACTTCAGCGACAGCTGCCCGGCCAACGCCGAGCCCGGCCACTCGTCGCCCGGCGCCGCGCGCTGGGGCGATCCCGCGAACTGCTTCTCCTACGACCCCGGCAGCGGGGATACCGACTTTCTGGACTCGCCCGCCATCGGGGCCTCCACCTGCAACGGCGGCGCCTACATCTCGCTGAATTACTTCCTGGACTACCAGGAGAGCAGCACCTTCGACGACGCCAAGGTGCTCGTCGACTTCAACGGAGGCGGCTTCGCCCCGGTCGCCGACAACGGCGACGACTTCGGCGACATCAACAACAGCGCGACCTGGGAAGAGCTCTTCATCGCGCTCGACAATGCGACCGGGACCATTGCGCTGCGCTTCGAAGGCGCCAGCGCCGATGGGTCGTTCGACAGTGGGCAGGGCTTCTTCGTCGATGACATCGTCGTGGGCTGCCTCGACTTCGCCGACCTCGCGCTGGAGAAGACGGTCGACGACGACAGCCCCGAGGTCGGCGACCAGGTCACCTTCACCCTCACCCTCACCAACCTCGGGCTGGGTCTGGCCAAGGGCGTGCAGGTGCGGGACGACCTCCCCGACGGCGTCACGTTCGTCTCGGCCACCGTCAGCGACACCGACAACGACGACTACGACCCCGGCGACGGCATCTGGACCATCGGCGAGCTCGCCAACGGCGAGACGGCCACGCTCGAGATCACGGTCACGGTGACCTCCTCGCTGCCGGTGACCAACACGGCGCTGATCGTCTTCAGCAACCTCGACGACCCCGACCCGAGCAACAACA
>JAWWAN010000377.1:0-4543 GCA_033721675.1 Rhodothermales bacterium
CCGAGACCGTCAACCGGATCCTGACCGACTTTCTACGCGAGGCCGCGCAGCAGGCAGGATGAAGGCGCATAGCGAACACAGACGTCCGAATGACGCAGGAGCCGTCTCCGCCGGCCCGCCGAGACCGATCCTTCGATATCCGATGTCCCGTATTCGGCGCTCGGCCTTCCGCTCATTCGTCCACGTCGTCCACGAACATCACGAGGACGCCCGCCAGGATCATCGCGGCACCGCCGACGAGGAGGGCGAAGATGGCCTCGCCCCCGAAGAACGTCCGCACCATGAAGCCCAGGATGGCGGCTGCCGTGATCTGCGGGATGACGATGAAGAAGTTGAAGATGCCCATGTAGACGCCCATCTTCTCCGCCGGCAGCGAGCCGGCCAGGATGGCGTAGGGCATCGACAGGATGGAGGCCCACGCCAGCCCGATGCCCAGCTCCGAGACGAGCAGCAGCTGGGGGTCGCGGATGAGGTAGAACGAGGCCAGGCCCAGCCCGCCCGCCACCAGGCTGATCAGGTGGACCGTCTTGCGGCTCGTCCGCCCGGCCAGCCACGGCAACAGGAACGCCGTGACGGCGGCGAAGCCGTTGTAGGCCGCGAACAGGATCCCCACCCAGTTGGCTCCTTCGTTGTAGAGCGCCGACGTCGTATCGGACGTGCCGTAGATATGCTGCGTGACGGCGGGCGTGGTGTAGATCCACATCGAGAAGAGGGCGAACCACGAGAAGAACTGCACCACGGCGAGCTGCTTCATCGTCTTCGGCATCCGGAACATGTCCGTCGCTACCTCGGCGAGGCCGTGCTCCCGCCCCGTGCCCCGCGTGAGCCACCCCGCCGCCAGCAGGAAGAGCCCGAAGACGCCGATCCCGACGGAGAAGATGTACAGCTCCTTGTCCGTCTCGGCGCCGAAGAGGACGACGGTCAGCACCAGCCCGAGGCTGAGCCAGACGAGCCCGTGCCGCAGGAAGTGGGTCCGCGAGATGGGCGCGCGGGCCTCGCGCTCGCGCATCGTGGCGGCCTCGGCCTGCTGGAACGCCGCCAGCTCCTCCGGGCTGTACTCACGCGTGCGTAGCACCGTCCACCCCACCGCCCCGATGAAGGCCAGCGCGCCGAGGTAGAACGAGTACGTGACCGAGGCCGGAATCTCGCCGGGCGCGGCCGTGTTCGAGACGCCGAGCCAGTTCGTCAGGATGTAGGGCAGCGCCGAGGCCACCACGGCGCCCGTGCCGATGAAGAAGCTCTGCACGGCGAAGCCGAGCGTCCGCTGGTCCGACGGCAGCAGGTCCGCCACCAGCGCCCGGAACGGCTCCATCGACACGTTGATCGAGGCGTCCATGATCCACAGCATGCCGGCGGCCACCCAGAGGACGGGCGAGTTGGGCATGATGACGAGCGCCGCCGAGGCCAGCACGGCCCCCACCAGGAAGTAGGGCCGCCGCCGCCCGAGCCGGTTCCACGTCCGGTCGCTCAGGTGCCCGACGATGGGCTGCACGACGAGCCCCGTCACCGGCGCGGCGATCCACAGGATCGGGATCGCGTCGATGGACGCGCCGAGCGTCTCGAAGATGCGGCTGACATTCGCGTTCTGGAGCGCGAAGCCGAACTGGATGCCCAGAAAGCCGAAACTCATGTTCCAGATCTGCCAGAAGCTGAGGCGCGGCTTGGTCGCGACGGTCGGGGTCTGCATCGGCGGAGGCGGTTACCGGACGTGGGAGGTCCAGTATCGCCAATCGAGATCGCAAATGCTATCGGGAGGTCGTGGCGTAGGTCTGTAGGTTTGAACGTCAGGAGACCCGATCGTTCATGACGGACCTGCCGACCTGCCCGACCTGCGACTTCCCGACCTGCGACCTGCCCGAGAATCCGAACCGGCGGCCCGCGCGTATCAGGCGGCACACGCCCCGTCCACCCAACGCATCGCAGGCAGCATGGCAGGTCATAACAAGTGGTCGAAGATCAAGCGGCAGAAGGCCGCGACCGACGCGAAGCGGTCCAAGATGTGGGCGCGCATCTCGCGGGACATCACCGTCGCGGCGCGGGAGGGCGGCGGCGACCCCGGCATGAACCCCGCCCTGGCGCTGGCCATCGAGAAGGCCAAGGGCGAGAACATGCCCAAAGACAACATCGAACGCGCCATCAAGCGCGGCACCGGGGAGCTGGAGGGGCAGGACTACGAGGAGCTCTTCTACGAGGGCTACGCAGCGGGCGGCGTGGCCGTCCTCGTCGAGGCCCTCACCGACAACAGCAACCGCACCGTGGCCGACCTCCGGCACCTCTTCTCGAAGCACGGCGGCAGCCTGGGCAAGACCGGCTCCGTGGCCTACCTCTTCGAGCGCAAGGGCGTCCTCCAGATCCCCGCCGCCGGCCACGACGAGCTGGCCCTCTTCGAGCTCGTCGCCGAGGCCGGCGCCGACGACCTCGAACGCGACGGCGACGCCTTCATGGTCACCACGCCCGTCGAGACCTTCGCCGACGTCGAGGCCGCGCTCCGCGAGGCCGGCATCGAACCGGACGAGGCCCGCCTCGTCTTCGAGCCGACGACGACCGTCCGCCCCGACCCCGAGCAGGCGCGCAGGATCCAGGCCTTCCTGGACAAGGTGGACGACCATCAGGACGTGCAGGCGATCTACACGACGCTCGACGAGGCGGTGCTCGAAGAAGTCTGACTCGACTTTGGGCGCGGGATTTCGGATGTTGGAGGCACCGCCGCCGGATGCGCGGCGCCCGCCCTTCGCCTCTCACCCTCTTCGCTCGACTCCGGATGCGTATTCTCGGCATCGACCCCGGCTCCCGCCACACCGGCTACGGCGTCATCCGCGTGGAGGGGCCGCGGCAGACGCTCGTCGAGTACGGCGTCCTCTCCCTGGCCGCCACCGACGACCACGAGCTGCGCCTGAAGCAGATCTACGACCGCCTCACCCAGGTCATCGACCGGACGCTGCCGGACGCCGCCGCCGTCGAGATGCCGGTCTACGGGCGCAACCCGCAGTCGATGCTCAAGCTGGGCCGGGCGCAGGCCGCCGCGATGCTGGCCGTGCTGAACCGCCAGATCCCCGTCACGCAGTACACGCCCAAGGAAGTCAAGAAGGCCGTCACGGGCACGGGCAACGCGGCCAAGGAACAGGTGGCCTACATGGTCCGCTCGCTCCTCGCCATCGACGACGCGGACCCGCCGGGCCTCGACGCCACCGACGCCCTGGCCGTGGCCCTCTGCCACACGCACCGCCGCGCGCCGGCCGGCAGCGCCGCGCCGCAGCGCCATGCCGGCTGGGCCGCCTTCGTGCGCGCCAACCCCGGCCGCACGCGCTGAGCGCGAGGCCGCCGGGGCTCCGTGGTGCCCGGCTCAGTCGTAGTTGAAGAAGCCCCGCTCTTCGTCGCGGACGCGGACGACGTCGGCGACCTCATCGGTGTCGAGCCCGCCGCCGCTCATCTGGTCGATGAGGAAGGCGATCTGGCGGTCCTTCTGTGGGGCCTGGTTCCACTCCGGGTGGGCCTGCTCGATGATGCTGATGAGGATGCGCAGATAAGGATAGCGCTCCTCGGCCGAGGTGAGATCGGCGACGGACTGGGCGAAGAGCTGCGCATTCCGCCCGACCTGCCGATCCACGATCTTCCTGTCGAACCCGTTCTGCATACGTGCTGGGAGCCGCCGAGCCCGCGCGGTGGGTGCCGCCCGGCCGGGGCTGGGATTGGGTGAGGGCGTAGCGAGAGAGGGGCGCACCGCCGAGGGCCTGTGGGGCGCGGCGATGCGGCTCTAATGATACGGCACCGGACCCGGGCGATCCAACCGGCAGGCCAAGAAAAAACGCTTCCAGCCGCCTTTTTGCAGGCTCGAACGGCCGGCGGGCGGACCGGAAGCGCTTCCGGCCTTGCCTTCTCCGGCACGGCGCGTAGATTGTAGGACGGTTGAACCTCACCCCGAGGGGTGCGTATGATGGAGCCGCTTGCAAGCAGGGTGAAACCGATGATCACGAAGAAGAACGGAGCCGGTCCGTACCGCGTGGAGCTGCTGCCCGTCGTGCAGGCGTTCCACCGGCGTGCCCGTCATAAAGAGCCGCTCGAAGCAGGCCAGCTGGTCTACTACGGGCCGATGCCGGCGTACTACGGCGTCGGCGAGGTCAAGCGCGTGGTGGGCGGCTTCGTGGCGGTGGACTTCCGCGGCACCGGCCAGTTCAGGGTCCACGAGGACTTCTTCGAGCATCAGTACCTGATCCCCATCCCGTCCGCTGCGATGACGCTGCTCTAGGACGCGCTTCTCTTCCTCCAACCCATCAGCAGCGTGGCTTCTCTGGTTCTGGACGACGTGACGAAGCGCTATGGCGCGGTGACGGCCGTAGACCGCGTCTCGTTCGAGGCCCGCCCCGGGCGCATCCTGGGCCTGCTCGGCCCGAACGGCGCCGGCAAGACCTCGACGATCCGCATGATCGCCTACATCACCACGCCCGATGCCGGCGAGATCCGGCTGGACGGGCGGCGCGTGGGCGCCTGGAGCCAGCGCCGCATGGGCTACCTGCCCGAGGAGCGCGGCCTCTACAAGAAGCTC
>JAWWAN010000378.1:0-4541 GCA_033721675.1 Rhodothermales bacterium
CCCGCTGCCCGAAGTTGCGGTCGTGGACTTGGTGCTGGAGCGCAAGAAGCACCGGCTGGAGGGCGCGCTCTCCGAGACGCTCCGCGAGGCCGTCGCCGCCCGCCTCGAACGCGGCGAGCAGGTGATCCTGCTCCAGAACCGGCGCGGGTACGCGCCCATCGTCGAGTGCCAGGACTGCGGGTTCGTGCCGCGCTGCTTCGACTGTTCCGTCTCGATGACGTACCACAAGGCGACCGGGCGCCTGCGGTGCCATTACTGCGGCCGGACGCGGCGTCCCCTGCCCGCGTGCCCGCAGTGCGGATCCGCCAGCCTCGCGCAGCTCGGCGCCGGCACGCAGCGCGTGGAGGAGGAACTGGCGCGGCGGTTCCCCGGCGCGCGCATCGCCCGCATGGACCTCGACACCACGGGCCGCAAAAACGCCCACCACAAAATCCTCGACCGCTTCGGGCGCGGCGAGGCAGACGTGCTGCTCGGCACGCAGATGGTCGCCAAGGGCCTCGACTTCCGCCGCGTCACGCTCGTCGGCGTCGTGGATGCGGACGTCGGGATGCGGCTGCCGGACTTCCGGGCCGAGGAGCGCACCTTCCAGCTCCTGACGCAGGTGGCGGGCCGCGCCGGGCGGGCCGACCTCCGGGGCGAGGTGCTCGTCCAGACCCGCAACCCGAAGCACCCCGTCTTCCGCTACGTCCTCGCGCACGACTACGAAGGGTTCGCGCGCGGCGCGCTGGAGGAGCGCAAGGCGTTCGGGTATCCGCCCTACGGCCGCATCGTCGGCGTCGAGTTCCGGGGGCCGGACGAGGAGGCCGTCGGGCAGGCCGCGCGGAAGTGGACGGCGGTGCTGCGGGAGCACGTGAGCCCGTCCGTGGAGGTGCTCGGGCCGGAGCCGGCGTTCATCGGGCGCATCAAACGGCAGTACCGCTACCACACCATCGTGAAGGCGCCCCGGTCCGAGTCCGGTCTCCAGCCCGCCCTGCGCACCACCGTCGATCACTTCGGCAACCCGCCTCGCGGCCTGCACGTCGCCATCGACGTAGACGCCGTGGGGCTGTTCTGACGGATCGATGCGTTCTTCGATGAAGAGGACGGGGAGCAGTCCCCCTCCATGATAGGGCGTGTCCCGAGCACTTCGGCTGCGCTCAGCACAGGCTCCGCCGAGGGAACGGGGAGGTAGATCCAGCGAAGCGCCAACTCCTGCATGGCTGCCAACCCTCGTTTACCCCTCCTGTCCTCCCCTTTTCATGGGGAGGGACGCGGTGAGTTGGCGCGATGCCTGCCAGAAAAGTCCCCCTCCATGATAAGGAGGGGACAGGGGAGGTAGACCCGCCGACGCGCTCCGGGCAAACGCTGCGCCAACCCTCGTTTACCCCTCCTGTCCTCCCCTTTTCATGGGGAGGGACGTGGGGGGGTGGCGCGGCGCTAATCGGATGGCATGCGGGGGGCAGGGCGCGCCGTGCCCCTACATCGCCGTCACGCGGAGGTCTTCCACGTGGACGTTGAGCGCGTGGTTGATGCGCAGGCCGACGATGCCGTCCGTGTGGACCTCGGCGCGGGGCAGGCGCGCCACCTCGGCGTCGTTGACGAAGAACGTCACCGTCTCGGCGCCAACCTCCACCGCGAGGCGGTTCGTGGCGGTGCCGTCGGAGGCGGCGAACGTCTCGATGGCGTCGTGCTTCGTCCATGCGTGGAGCGTGGAGGTCTCCTCGCCGGCGCGGCGCTTGATCAGGAACTCGCCGCTGTCGCGCAGGAGGAAATAGTCGTAGGCGATGGCGTCGCCGTCGAGGTCGCGCCCCCCAATCAAGATCCCGTAGGCCTCGTTGCGGCCCTGGGGGTCGAACAGGTGGATGAGCGTCTCGGCGCGGTACGTTCCCTCGGCGGTCGAGGCCGGATGGTAGTAGATGGCCGCCGGCCCGGCCGTGATGTGCCATCCCGGGGTCATGTTGACGAAGAAGATGTCCGCCGTCTCGGCGTCGGCGCCGATCGTGGCGTCCGGGTCCGGGCGGTCGAGGCGGACGGTCCAGGTGGGCGGCACGGCGAGGTTCTCGCCCTGCGGCGTGAGCGGGTCGGGGCGCTGCGCGAGCGGGTCGTCCTGCGCGAGGACGGGCGCGGCGGTGAGGGCGAGCACGGCGAAGAGGAGAAGGAGGCGCATGGCTCGGGGCGGCTGGATGAGGAGACGGGAACGACGGAGAAGGTGCGCGCTGCGGCTGACGGCCCTGCGTCACCGGGCGCCGATGCCGAAAGGTACGCACCAGGTGCGCCGGGCGCCACGCCCTTCGCCGGCACCCTCTCCCGAACATCAGAATAAAGGGACCCCCGCATCGCGCAGGGGTCCCTTTTAAGGAGTGATCAGGCCGTTCGGCTCAGAGCCCACGGGCGTGGTTGAACCCGTACTTGACGGCGTGGCTCATCGTCTTGAACGTGCCCTCGCCGTGCCGGTCCTCGAAGCGCCGGCGCAGGTCTGTCTCGACGTCGGCGTAGTCGCGGTCGCGGTAGTCGCTGTGCGCGCCGCTGGTGAAGCCGAAGCGGTAGGCCGGCTCGTAGGTCTCGAAGCGGTCGCCGTCGGGGCCGTAGGTGGTGCGGCAGTGGCTGCGGAAGGCGTCGCGGTGGTCGTCGTAGACCAGGGCCGAGGCGGCCGTGCCGGCAGCCACGGGGCGGCGATGGACGCGCGCGGTCTCGTAGGTCTTCGCCGTCGGCGTGGCCGCCGGTGTGGCCGTCGCACCGTCGCCGCCGGCCGTGCCGGCGACGAGCACGGCGCCGTCCTCCAGGACCACGTCGCGGGCGGGAAGCTCGCGGCCGTCGTCGAGGACGATGCCCTCGACGAGCTCGCTGTCCGTGTCGGCGATCAGTTCGTCGACCGTGCCGAGCCGGGCGCCGGTGGCGTTCTTGACGGGCCAGCCGCGGATGTCCTGGTCGGCGTGGACGAGTTGCCAGTCGTCATCGTGAGAGAGTTTGAAGCGTGCCATGGTAGTGATCGGGTCGTAGATTCCTAAGGAAGCGGAGGTGCGTCTGGGCGCGGCGCTCAGGTGCCGAGGTTGTCCAGCGTCCGGGCGCGGATGTAGATCTGCTCGGCGCGCAGCTCGCGCTCGACCTCGCCGGTCACGCCCCAGGCGTCCGGGTCGGACGGTTCGACGGTCTGGATGACGCCCTCGATCTGCATGGTTTCGCCCTCGTCCACGTTGTAGCGGCCGTCGGCGCCGGTGCCGGGGCCGGCGTCGGATTCCCCGAGCCTGTAGAGCACGGCGAAGACGCGGCGCTCGACGTCTTCGTCCGGGTTGTAGACCCAGTAGGTGCTGTCGCCACTGACGGCGCTGGCCGTCACGCCGCTGAGGCGCACGCGGCGGCCTTCGAGGGCCTGCGGATCATCGGCCCCGAGCAGCGTGGTGAGCGAGGTGATGGGGGCCTCCATGCCGGCCGTGCCGGAGGCGGACTCGCCGGCGGTGACGCCCGGCGCGGCGCGCTCGTAGTCGGCGTCGCCGGCGGTGTTCATGTCGTCCTCGTAGAGCGTGGTCGAGGTGGCGACCGTCTCGGGTTCGTCATCGAGGGCTTCGAGCAGCAGCCAGCCGCCCAGGGCCAGCAGCACGAGCGCGAGGAGCCAGGGCCACCAGGCCGCTCCGGATTTCTTTTCGACGGGAATGCGGGCCATAACAACAGAGAGAATCGAGTGAGCGGGTACGAATGAGGGGTGGAGACGGCGCGGCAGGGGGAGCCCGGCGCAGGCCGATGGCAAGCGAGGTGCCTGCCCTGTGTATAGCCAACGGGTGGCATCCCTAATCGTTTGGAAGATGCCCGAGGTGTTGCACTACCGTGACCTATGTGCATAAGCTGTTAACTGGAGCGCTGGCGTGGGCACCGAACCCGGCCCGGCCTCCGGCGTTTACCGCCTCCCCTCAGAGGACTCCGGCGCTTCGCGGCCTCCCGCCATGCATCTCATCGACGACCTCGACATTCTGACGGACGACCTGGACGCGCCCCGCGTGGCCGCCGAGGCGCCGGGCGCGCGCGCCGTCTATCTGGAGACCTACGGGTGCCAGATGAACGTCTCGGACTCCGAGATCGTGGCCGCCGTCCTGCGCGAGCACGGCTACGGCCTCACCGGCGACCCCGAGGCGGCCGACGTGGTGCTGCTCAACACGTGCGCCATCCGCGAGAACGCCGAGCAGAAGGTGCGCCACCGGCTGAACCACTTCCGCGCCCGCAAGCGCAAAGGCCGCGAGGAGCTCCGCATCGGCGTCCTCGGGTGCATGGCCGAGCGCCTGCGGCACAAGCTCCTCGACCAGGAGCAGCTCGTGGACCTCGTCGTCGGGCCGGACGCCTACCGGGATCTGCCGCGCCTGCTCGCCGAGGCGGAGGCCACCGGGCAGGCCGCCGTCAACGTGCAGCTCTCGCGCGAGGAGACCTACGCAGACCTCGCGCCCGTCCGCTACGACACGAACGGCGTCTCGGCCTTCGTCTCGATCATGCGCGGGTGCGACAACATGTGCGCCTTCTGCGTCGTGCCGTTCACGCGCGGCCGCGAGCGCAGCCGCCCGGCCGCGAGCATCCTC
>JAWWAN010000379.1:0-4535 GCA_033721675.1 Rhodothermales bacterium
AAGCGGCTGGAGGCCAGCAGCTCGTCGGCCAGCTGCTCCCAGCTCGTCATCACCGGCGTGCTGGGCATGTTGCCAGCCGGGAGGTCGAACCGCTCGCCCTTGAACTCGACGTGCACCGTCGGCGCTGCGGGCGGGCGGATCTCGGCCAGCTGGAAGTGCAGCCGCGCGCGGTAGTCCTCGGGCGTGGTCATGAACGGCTCCTCACGGAGCGCGGGGGCCGCCTGCATCACCCACCGATGGGCCGTCTCCCTCAGCTCGGACGAGACGCGCGCCATCTCCATGCGCCGCGCGCCGCTGGGGTCGGGCACGCGCATGGCCCAGTGCATCTGCCGGTATCGAGGTTCCTCCTCGACGATGCCGGGTTGCAGCGCGCCCTGGTAGTGGGAGACGAAACGGTAGATCTCCGGGATGTCCGCCCGGTACTCGCTCCACAGCACCGGCTCGCCCCACTGGAATGTCCAGCTCGGCAGGTAACGCGCGTGGGCGGAGATGATGCGGTAGCGGTACTCGATCACGGCGCCGGGCTGGAGCGCGGGGAGCGTGAAGCGGAGCTGCTTCCACTGGCCGTCCACGTCTTCGTCGAACACGTCGCGGCGGCCGAGCGCCGTCGTCACCGTCCGCCCGTCCGGCCCGAGGTGATAGGTCTGCGCGTCGACGTCTCGCACGCGCTGGGTCTTGTCTTCGGCGTAGTAGGGGATCGTGACGTCCCCCCAGCCATACCCCCCTTCGGTGAGGATCTTGATGCGGGTGTGGCGCTCAAAGATCAGGTCGCCGTCGTCCTCGAAGTAGGCGTAGCCGTAATCCCCGAGGATCACGGCGGCGGCGCTGCTGTCCGGCGCGTAGTGGGTCATGCGGAGGTGTTCGTCCGAGACCTCCCCCCAGACCATCGGGGGATCCGGCGGCTCCGGGGCGCGTGCGACCAGGGCGGGCGCCCCGGCGCTCATTACAGCGACCCATCCAAGAAGTACGTGCAAGCGATGTGCGTATCGATTCTTCATCGGCCTTGGCCCCCTGCTCCGTTGGTTGGAAGGCATCGGTCCTGCCGCATCGCTACCCTGCGGGCAACCCGCCTCGGCGGGCGCGCTCGCTCCCCGGCCCCAGCATTGTGACGCACTGGTTACATTATTAAGTACGACAAAACCGGGCGGGTTCTGACATTCTTACAGCGGAAAAAATCGAACGCGCCCCATCCACGGCCCTCTTCTGGGCGCTCCCAGCCCCCGTCCCACCTACCCCGAGCGCGCTGATGCTTCGCTGCTCATCTATCCATAGACTCTGCCAGAGGGCGGCCGTCCTGGCCCTGCTGCTGTGTGCCGCCCCGCCATCGAAGGCGCAACCCTACGCGGTGGAATGGCTGCCTTTCGAGGAGGCGCTCGCGACGGCCGCGCGCGACGGAAAGAAGGTGCTCGTGTTCGTCGAGGCGCCGTGGTGCAGCTGGTGCAAGCAGATGGACCGCGAGGTGTTCATGAACGAGGATCGGATGCGCGCCGTGCGGCCGCTCTTCGTCTTCACCGCGCTCGACGCCGCCGACGACACGCACACGCACCGCTATCAGGGGCGGACGCTCTCCGAGAAAGACCTGGCCCGGCACCTCGGCGCGGCTGCCACCCCCACGACCCTCCTCCTCGGCGCCGACGGTACGGTGCTGACCGTCCTGCCGGGCTACGTCGCGCCTGATATCTACGTGGCGCGGCTGCGGTACGTCGGCACCGACGCATATCTGCGGCAGCCGTTCGAGGCGTTCGCCGGGCAGCCGCCGTGAGCCGGCGCCTCCGCTTCGACTTCGCGACGCGGGCCGGGGCGGCCTGCCGGATCCCCCGCAGCGGGCGGCGGTTCCACCCTCTCTCCCTCCTCCCCGACCCGCACGCTTCATGCTGTCCCAGGCCGTCGAAGATTATCTCAAGACCATCTACAAGCTCCAGCAGGAGGACGCCACCGTCGCCACGACGGAGATCGCCCGCGCGCTCGACGTCTCGTCCGCCTCGGTGACGAATATGGTGAAGCGGCTGGCCCAGATGAAGCTGGCCGAGCACGAGGCGTACAAGGGCGTGCGGCTGACCGAGGCGGGGCGCAAGATCGCGCTCGAGATCATCCGCCACCACCGGCTCCTCGAGACCTACCTGAAGGAGATCCTCGGCTACTCGTGGGACCAGATGCACGAAGAGGCCGAGCACCTGGAGCACCACATCTCCGAAGAGTTCGAGGAGCGCATCGACGCGCTGCTGGGCTACCCGACGCACGACCCCCACGGCCACCCGATCCCCACGCGCGACCTGCACGTGGCCGAGAGCGTGGCCGAGCCGCTGGCCGATGCGCAGGCCGGGCAACGGCTGGTGGTCCACCACGTCTCCGACGCCGACCCGGAGCTGCTGCACTACCTGGAGGCCGTCGGGCTGCTGCCGCAGACGGCGGTCGAAGTCGTCGAGAAGGCCCCGTTCAACGGGCCTTTGACGCTCCGCATCGGCGAACGCGAGCAAGTCGTCGGGCGCGAGGTGGCCGCGAACGTGTTCGTGGCGCCGGCGGAGTAGATCGAGCCGCCGCCCGGCTCCCGCGCTCACAGAGGCTCCGCCGCCGCTATGGAGCAGGGCGGTCCGGGACCCTCCGTGGCCCGGTAGCGCTTCACTTCTGGAGGACCGCGTAGTACTGGAGCCGCTTGCCGAATACCTGGTTGAGCAGGGGGGGATACAGATCTATCGACTTCTCCTCCCTGATCAGATTGAAATCGAGTTCCTTAAAAATAGAATGCCATTCACCCTCGGTATGATACCGATACAGGCACGGTACCTGATAGGGATTGTTAGCTACCCAGTCCAGGAAGCAGATTCTCCAGTACCCGAGGAACCCCTCTTTCTTGTGATCCTTGATCACCAGCAAATCGTTGGAGACCCTTGCGGCCTCGCTGAGCAGAAACGCTTCGTTCTGTTCATGGTGAAGTACGTCGGCGAGGATCACGACGTCGAACGCATCGTCCTCGAATGGAAAGGCGCCCGAGTGATATTCGATCACTTCGATGGGCTCGTTCCCTCGTTTCGATTTCTCCAGGCCGCGATAGCGAACGTCGCTCGGGCACTCCGGGTGGTTCAGCACCCTTTCGCCCAGCATCCCTGACCCACAGCCGACGTCCAGCACGTCGAACCCCGGCTGCAGATGGGGAACCAGCATCTCGGCCAGGACGGCGATGCGCCGTTCGTAGACGGGCTCGTGAATCGTCTTCAACACTCCCTTTATCATGCTATCTTTCTATCACCATGGTCGAGCCAGGCCACCCGGGGCGACCCCATTGATCGAGCGGAGCAAAGAAACCTACACGGCCGAAAGATGCAAGAATGACGCGCGCATGGCCCACCACGCCCCCGTTTCTGTACCGCCCCAGGCTCCCCGTTCTTCGAACACGTATTCGAGCGTTGCGCCCACCAACCATCCCTCCCCGCGATGAACTACTTCCTCACCGGCGCCACCGGCTTCATCGGCGGCCACCTGGCGCGGCTGCTCCTGAACGAGGGGCACGGCGTGGTCGCCCTCGTCCGCTCCCCCGAGAAGGCGCAGGACCTGAAGGCGCTCGGCGCGACGCTCGCCATGGGCGACATCACCGAGAAAGAGACGATGCGGGGGCCGATGGCGGGCGTGGACGGCGTCTTCCACCTCGCCGCCTGGTACAAGGTCGGCGCGCGGGATGCATCGCGGGCCGAACGCATCAACGTGGGCGGCACGCGGAACGTCCTGGAGTTGATGCGCGAGCTTGAGATCCCGAAGGGGGTCTACACGAGCACGCTCGCCGTCTTCTCAGACACAGGCGGCCGGCGCGTGGACGAGACGTACCGCTACGACGGGCCCCACCTGAGCACGTACGACCGCACGAAGTGGCAGGCGCACTACGAGGTCGCGCTGCCGATGATCGAGGACGGCCTGCCGCTGGTGATCGTGCAGCCGGGCGCCGTCTACGGGCCGGGCGACCCCAGCGCCATCGGCGACGCGTTCCGTAGCTTTCTGAAGGGGCAGATGCCGATGGTGCCCAAAGAGACGGCCTTCTGCTGGGCGCACGTCGAGGACGTCGCGCGCGGCCACCTGCTGGCGATGGAGAAGGGCACGCCGGGCGAGGCGTACATCATCGCCGGGCCGTGCCACACGCTGGAGGCGGTCATCGAGAAAGCCGCCGCGATCACCGGCCGGAAGGCACCGTCGTTCCGCGTCGGCGCGCCGGTGATGCGAGGGCTCGCCCGGATGATGGACGCCGTCGGCGCCGTGGTGCCGCTGCCGGCCGCGTACACGGGCGAGAGCCTGCGCGTGACGGCGGGCGTGACGTACCTGGGCGACAACGCGAAGGCGAAGCGCGCGCTGGGCTACCGGCCTCGCTCCCTCGACGACGGCCTCCCCGAAACGCTCCAGGCGCTCCAGGCCGAGTGAGGCGGGCACGCCGGGCGGCTCAATCCACCCGCACCTCGGCGGTCGCCCCGGCCTCGACGGAGACGCCGGGGATCTCGCGGACGGGGGTGCTGCGGACCCGCACCGTGTACTCGCCCGGCGGCACCTCGACG
>JAWWAN010000380.1:0-4511 GCA_033721675.1 Rhodothermales bacterium
ACGTGCTCGTAGAGCTCGCGGTAGGTGATGTGGCGCGCGTCGGCGTTCGGGTCGTCCGGCTCGAAGATCAGCGCCGTCTGGTCGCCGCGCGTATCCAGGTGGCGGTCGATGCAGTTGACGCAGGCGTTGAGCGTGCCGCCGGCATACCATCGGATGTGGACGTCGTCCGAGGCGAAGCTCACGTCCTTGACGGTGTCGAACGGCGCGATCCAGTCGATCCGTCGTGCCTGCTCGCGCCAGAACGCCTCGTTGTCTTCGACGGAGCGGCGATACATTGCCCGGTAGGCCTCCATCGAGCCGATGTGGGCCTTCGCGCTGAAGCCGGCGGGGGGATCGTAGACGTCGGCCTGCCCGGAATAAGCGGCGGTGACCTGGGGCGTATTCGAGTCTGCCATGATCTGGAGGATGGGGTGAGGAAACACGCGAGCCGGGTGCAGACGGGGGCACGCTAGCCGAACCGCTTGCGGCCTACATGGTAGCGCCTGGCGGCGGCCTCTTGCAAGGCAGAGACCGCCCCGAAGGCGTTGCGCAGGAGCGACCGTTGCACCTTCGTCAAGGTCGTCGGATCGATCTGGTTGTCGGGCGGCTCGTTGGCCTCGACGCGGCGGAGCTGGTGGGCGAGCCGGAAGTCGGTGAGAAAGCGATAGGCGTCGATGGCGGGGCCGATCGCGTCGGCGAGGTCTTCGAGGTGGGCGGCGGCGTGGCGGAGGCGGTCCAGCGTGTTCGAGGAGGCCACGTAGCGGAGGTCGAGCGCGAGGACGCGGGCCACGGCCACCACGGGCCGCACGCCCCGGTCCCGGATGTTAAAGGCGGGGCGTTCCTCGCCGCTCCGGTCGAGGACGAAGCGGCGGAAGAAGCTCAGGGGCGGGCGGTGCTCCAGGGCGTTGGCGGTGAGCAGGGCCAGCACGTCGCGCTCGGCGTCCATCGCCTGCACGTTGAGCGCGTCCTCGATGTCGAGCCGGAGGCGCTCGGAGAGGTCGGCGTCGCCGTAGACGGCGCGGAGGTCGAAGTAGGGCGGGACGGGGCGCAGCGCTTCGGCGTCGGTCTCGAAGATCCACGTCCGGTAGGTCTTCTTCCAGGCGCGCAGCGGGAGCACGCGCGGCAGGTCCGGCGCGGCGTCGTCGCTCGTGCGGAAGCCGCAGGCTTCGAGCGCGGCATTGGCGTCGTCGTAGAGCTGCTCGAACCAGCGCCGCGCGCGGTCTTCGTCGACGCCGGCCGTCGGGTTCTCGTAGAGCAGCGCGCCGTACTTCTCGGACGAGAGGCCCGTCTCGCGCCGCCCGCCGCCGCCGAGCCGCAGCCACGTCCACTTGAGGCCCACGGCCTCGCTGCCGGCGGCCTGCCGGAGGTTGCGCTCGGTGAGGTGGAGCACGCGCACCACGAGGCGGTCGTAGAGCGTCGCCACCACGGCGTCGAGCGTCTCGGGCGGGAGGCCCTGCCGGTAGAGGTGGAGCAGGTGCTGCTGCGTCTCGGTGCGGATCCGCTCCAGGTCGCCCGTCGTGGTGGCGTGCTCGATGCGGCGGAGCGTGGCCACGGGGTCCTGCCCTCGGAAGTGGACGAGGTCGCGGTCGGTGAGCAGACCCACCGGCTCGGCCTCGCTGCCTTCGCCGGCGGTGATGACGAGGCGGTAGACGCGGCGCTCCAGCATGGTCAGCATGGCGTCGAGCACGCGCGCCTCGGCGTCGATGGTGTGGACCGGGCTCGTCATGAGCTTGCTGACGGGCGTCTCCGCCGGGCGGCCGGCAGCCACGAGCTTGTTGCGCAGGTCGCGGTCGGTGAGGATGCCCTTGAGCCGGCCTTTCTGGACGATGACGAGCGCGCCCACGGCTTCGCGCCGCATGAGGCGGGCGGCGTCGCGGGCCGGCGTCTCCGGCGGGCAGGTGACCAGCTCGCGGTGCGGGAGCTGGCGGAGCCGGCGCGTGGTGAGCACGTGCGCGCCGGCCACGTCCAGCTGCATGTCCAGCCGGGCGAGGTAGTGTTTCAGGTCCTGGTCGAAGTAGCGGGCGAAGCCTTCGTCCTGCTCGTAGAGCCGCTGGAAGCGGTCGGGCTTGAGCACGGCGCAGACGGTCGGCTCCACGGCCTTGGCCTCGTAGATCGTCGCGCCCCCCTTGAGGAGGTTGAACGAGCCGAAGACGTCGCCCTCGCCGCACTTGTCGATCAGGCGCTGGCTCTCCAGATCCATCAGGCGCACCAGCCCGCTCTCCACCACGAAGAGCCCCTGGAACTGGGTGCTGTGCTGCTCCAGAATGACCTCGCCGGCCTCGAAGAAGCGTAGCGAGAAGTCGGCGAGGGTTTCGGCGCGGAGGCCGGGGCCGAGCTGGTCGAACGGCGGTGTGCGGGCCAGCAGCTCGCCCAGACGGTCGAGGATGGTACTGCTCATGGGCATTGGCGGGATGCGGGCAGGGCCAGGGGGAGGAAGCGGGCCGGCCACCCCCCTTCCCTCTTCCCCCCTGGCTCTTCCCTCATTCGATGGATTCCGGCGGGTACTGGGCGGGGTCGAAGGCAGGCGGCGGGTACTGCGGGTTCATGGCGTCGAGCGTGTCGACGAGGAGCTGGCTGACGACGAGGTCGCGGAACCATCGGTGCTCGGCCGGGACTACGTACCACGGGGCCTGCGCCGTGGAGCACCGGTTGAGGGCGATCTCGTAGGCCTTCATGTAGTCGTCCCAGCGGGCCCGCTCGCGGAGGTCGTCCGGGTTAAACTTCCAGTGCTTGTCCGGCCGGCGGAGGCGGCGGCGGAGGCGTTCGAGCTGATAGTCTTTGGAGATGTGGAGCATGATCTTGACGACGCGCGTGTGGTGCTCGTGGAGCAGCTCCTCGAAGTCGTTGATATGCCCGTAGCGGTTCTGGATGAGCATGGGCGGCGCGAGCCCGTGGACCCGCACGATCAGCACGTCTTCGTAGTGGGACCGGTTGAAGAGGGCGATGTGGCCACGCGGGGGCACGTGGTCGTGCACGCGCCACAGGAAGTCTTTGGCCTGCTCCTCGGCGCTCGGTTTCTTGAAGCTCCAGACGCGGCACCCCTGCGGGTTGACGCCGCTCATCACCTTGCGGATCGTCGAGTCCTTGCCGGCCGTGTCCATGGCCTGCAGGATGACGAGCAGCGCCTGCTTGCCCTCGGCGTAGAGCCGCTCCTGCAGCTCCGCGAGCCGTTCCCGGTTGGCCTTGAACTGCTGCTTCGCCGCCGCCGCCTCGACGCCCTGCGCGTCGGCCGGGTCGATGGAGGCGAGGCGGAAGCCCCCGCCGGGCGGGACGCGGTAGCGGGCATAATCGAAGGCGAGCATGGATCCGGGGGACGGCGGCTGGAGAGGGCACGGCGGGAGCCCCCAAGTTGGGGCGGCGGCGGCCAAAGTGCAAGGGGCGGCGGCGGTGAAACGATGCTGCCAATTCAGGCGCTCTTCGCTCGCCCTCCATGCCTTCCTCACAGACGCTTCGTAAGTTGCGGGATTGGCATCGTCCTCACCGCTTTCTCCTCCTTCGATGAATCGAGAGCATCACCGCTGGTTCAGCCCCAGCCTCGGCCGCGACATGGAACTCCTGGTCTTCGGCCACGGCGGCACCCCCGTCCTCGCCTTCCCCTCCAGCATGGGGCGCTACTACGAGTGGCAGGACTTCGGGATGGTCGAGGCGCTCGGCCCCCAGCTCACCGACGGCCACAACCTGCTCGTCTGCGTGGATTCGATCGACGGCGAGAGCCTGTATAACGAGCAGGTGGATCCCTACACGCGCATCAAGCGCCACCAGCAGTACGAGGCCTATATCTTCAACGAGGTGGTGCCGTTCGTCCATCACCGCAGCGGGAACGGCTTCGTGATCGCCGCCGGCGCCAGCTTCGGAGCCTACCACGCCATGAACGCCGTGCTCAAGCAGCCCTGGCAGTTCGGCAAGGTCATCGCCATGAGTGGCAAGTTCGACATCAAGAGCCACCTCGACGGCTTCTACAACGACGACGTCTACTTCTCCAACCCGGTGGATTACCTCCCCAACCTGGACGACGCCGGCACGCTCGACGCGCTTCGCCGCAACCACATCATCCTCACCACCGCCGAGTTCGACCCCTGCAAGGACCCCAACCTGCACTTCAGCCACCTCCTCGACGCCAAGGGCATCGGCCACACGCTCGACTTCGAGCCCGGCGTCTTCGGCCACGACTGGCCCTGGTGGCGAGACACCATCCGCAAACACATCGGCTGACCGCGCCCGCGGCCCAGGAACCGCACGCGCGCTGAACCACCGGAACCCTCACCCCAAATCCCACTCACCCATGGCAACCGACACCCGAAAGATCGGCGTGCTCCGGGGGATGGAGACCACCTTCCCCGACGGCCTCATCCACCATATCAACGAGACGTACGGCGGCGACGGCATCACGGCCGAGTTCGTCCAGATCGACTCCGTGCGGATGGACGGCGACCCCGAGTACGCCGCGATCCTGGACCGCATCTCGCACGAGGTGCCCTTCTACCGCTCCTACCTCAAGTGGGCGGCGCTCAAGGGCACCTACGTGGTCAACA
>JAWWAN010000381.1:0-4481 GCA_033721675.1 Rhodothermales bacterium
CCCGTTCGGCCCATGCAGCAGGTTGACCTTGGGCGTCAGCGTGAGCTGCGTCTCGTCGTGCGCGCGGAAGTGAAGCAGGCGAAGGCGATGGAGCAGCATCGAAGGCGCCGCGGCAGGGAGAGCGGGGGCGGGTCGGTTCCTACGCGGCGCCTCCCTGTTCGTTCGTGCGCCGCTCCGTAACGATCTCTTCGCCACGCTGACAAGCCGGCGCGCCGGTCGTACTTTCCGGTCCCCCGTGCCTACTCCGTCGCTTTGCCCATGCTCCCATGACGCGCTCCTCCCTCTTCGAAGAACTGCGCGTGCTCGCTACCGAGCAGCGCAACCCCGCCTCGATGCGCATCGATACGGCATCGACCTCCGAGATTCTGGAGATCATCAATACCGAAGACCACCTTGTGCCCATCGCCGTGCGCCGCGAGATTCCCTACATCGCGCAGGCTGTCGAGATCGTGGTGGCGGCCTTCCGGCAGGGCGGCCGCCTCTTCTACAGCGGCGCGGGGACGAGCGGGCGGCTCGGCATCCTCGACGCGTCCGAGTGCCCCCCCACCTTCGGGACGCCGCCGGAGCTGGTGCAGGGCCTCATCGCGGGGGGGCGCGAGGCGGTCTTCCGCTCTCAGGAGGGGGCCGAGGATGTGGAGGAGCACGGCGCGCGCGATCTGGACGCGGCGGGGCTGACCCCGGCCGACGTGGTGTGCGGGATTGCGGCGAGCCGCCGCACGCCGTACGTCGTGGGCGCGGTGCGGCACGCGCGGGCGCTCGGCTGCAAGACCCTGTTCATCACGTGCAACCCCCGCTCCGAGTTCGACCTGGAGGTGGACGTCGCCATGTGCCCCGTCGTCGGGCCCGAGGTCGTGATGGGGTCGACCCGCATGAAGAGCGGCACGGCGCAGAAGCTGGTGCTCAACATGCTCACCACGGCGTCGATGATCCGGCTCGGCAAGGTCTACCAGAACATGATGGTGGATCTGCAGATGACCAGCAAGAAGCTCGAAGAGCGGTCGAAGCGCACGGTCATGGCGGTCACCGGCCTCGATTACACCGCAGCCTCGCGCGTGCTGGAGACGGCGGAGGGGCACGTCAAGACCGCCCTCGTGATGATCCTCGCCGACGTCTCCGTCAAAGAGGCGCGCCGCCGGCTGGAGGCCGCGGGCGGCTTCGTGCGCGCGGCCCTGGAGGGCGACCCTGCCCCGTGACCCCCGGAGTGTTTCACGTGAAACAGTGCGCCCGCCCGGTCCGATTGTTTCACGTGAAACACCCGGCGGGCGCCCCCCGCGGAGTCGTGAAAATGTGAATGAAGCGTGCCGGTCGCCGGGCAGCGCTCGAACCTCGCTGCCACGCTGCCGTCCAACGCCTGCATGCGCCGTAGCCCGCCGCGGGTTACGGCCTTTCGTGCTGGCCCCAACCCCCTGCTCTGGACCGATTCGTGTCTCTCCGAAGGATATATGAACGCCTCGCGGCGGTTGGCCACGGCGCTCGCGTGGCCGGATGGATCCGCTCCGCCGCGCCGGGCGATGCGCTCCACCTGAAAGGCGCGGTGGGCTCGCTGCCCGCCTTCCTCCTGACCCAGCTCCACCGCGAGGCGGAACGCCCGCTGCTGTGCCTCCTCCCCGAGCCGGACGCCGCAGCCTACCTCCACAGCGACCTCGAACAGCTCCGCCGCGAAGACGACGGCGTGCTGATGTTCCCCCCGAGCGGGCGGGCGCCGTACGATCCGGAGCAAGTGGCGGACCCCGCCCCGCTGATCCGCCGCGCCGACGTGCTCCAGCAACTCGCGGAGGGCTTCCGGGGCATCGTGGTGACCAGCGTAGAGGCCCTCGCCGAGCTCGTGCCCGCCGCCGAGGCCGTCCAGAAAGAGACCTTCGCAGTAGCCACCGGCGACGGGCTGGCCCCCTCCACCCTCATCGAACAGCTCGGCGGGCAGGGGTTCGAGCGGGTCGAGTTCGTCGAGCAACCCGGCGAGATGGCGCTGCGCGGCGGCATCCTCGACGTCTATCCGTTCGCGGGGGATTATCCGCTGCGCATCGAGTTCTTCGGCGACGAGGTCGACTCGATCCGCGAGTTCGACGTGCGCACGCAGCGGTCGGTGAGCCGGCTGACGCAGGCGCGCATCGTGCCCGACCTGGAGCGCGAGGACGGCGGGGCCGGCGTGCCGCACGTGGCGCTCTTCGAATATCTGCCGGATGCGTATCTCATGGCGACGTTCGACGAGGCCCGCCTCGCCGAACAGGCGGACGCGCTCTTCGGCGTCGCTACCGAGCACTTCGAGGCCGCCTCCCTGGACGAGAGAACCCCTCCGCCCCAGCGGCGCTACCTCGACGGCGCGCGTCTTTCCGTGGCCCTGCTGCATCGCCCTCGCCTCCTCTTCGGCTCCTTCTCCGGCGACGCCGCCACCGACACCTTCACGCTCGACGCGCGCCCCCAGCCCCCCTTCCACGGCAAGCTGGACCGGCTCCGCCAGCAGATCCTGGACAACGCGCGCGGCGGCATCGACACGTTCGTCCTCTGCGACAGCAGCGGCCAGGAGGCCCGGCTTCACGATCTGCTCGAAGACCTCGTCGAGGAAAAACAGGTGCGGCTCCGCGTCGAGTCGCTCCACGAAGGCTTCGAGGTGCCGGACCTCGGCCTCGCCGTCTATACGGATCACCAGATCTTCAACCGCTACCACCGCCCGGCCACGCGCCGCCGGCAGAAAAAGACCGGCGGCCTGACGCTGCGCGACCTGCAGAGCCTCAACCCGGGCGACTACGTCGTGCACATCGACTATGGCGTCGGGCGCTTCGCCGGGCTGCACGAGATCGAAGTGCGCGGGCGTAAACAGGAGGCGGTCAAGGTGTTCTTCGCCGGCGAAGACGTGCTCTACGTGAACGTCAACGCGCTCTACAAGCTGCACAAGTTCACCGGCAAGGAGGGGCATCAGCCCCGGCTGACCCGCCTCGGGTCGGGCCAGTGGGAGCGCACGAAGGCCAAGACGAAGAAGCGCGTCAAAGACATCGCGCGCGACCTCATCAAGCTCTACGCCCAGCGCAAGGCCGCCCGGGGCCACGCCTTCCCACCCGACTCCGTCTGGCAGCGGGAGATGGAGGCCTCGTTCGAGTTCGAGGACACGCCGGACCAGGCCGCCGCCGCCCAGGCCGTCAAGGAAGACATGGAGCAGCCCGTCCCGATGGACCGGCTCGTCTGCGGCGACGTCGGGTTCGGCAAGACCGAGGTGGCCGTGCGGGCGGCGTTCAAAGCGGTGCAAGACGGCCGGCAGGCCGCCGTGCTCGTCCCCACCACCGTGCTCGCCCGCCAGCACTACGAGACGTTTCGCCGGCGCCTGGGCGGGTTCCCCGTCAAGGTCGAGGTGATCTCCCGCTTCCGCACCCCCGCCGAGGCCAAAGAGGTGATCCGGGGCCTCGAAGACGGCACGGTAGACATCGTCATCGGCACCCACCGGCTTCTTTCCAAAGACGTTAAATTCAAGAACTTAGGTATTCTGATCATCGACGAGGAGCAGCGCTTCGGGGTCGGGGCGAAGGAGAAGCTGCGTCAACTCCGCGTCAACGTCGATACGCTCACGCTCACCGCGACGCCCATCCCGCGCACGCTCCAGTTCTCGCTTCTCGGCGCGCGCGATCTCTCGATCATCTCGACGCCCCCGCCGAACCGCCAGCCCATCGTCACCGAGATCCACACGTTCGACCAGGGGCTCATCCGGGACGCCATCCTCTACGAGCTGAGCCGGGGCGGGCAGGTGTTCTTCATCCACAACCGCGTGCAGAGCATCGACGAGATGGCCGCCATGCTGCGGGCGCTCCTGCCGGACGTCCGCATCCGCACCGCGCACGGGCAGATGAAGGGACCGGAGCTGGAAAAGGTGATGCTCGGCTTCATCGACAAGAAGTTCGACGTCCTCGTCTCGACGAGCATCATCGAGAACGGGCTCGACATCTCGAACGCGAACACGATCATCATCAACCACGCCGAGCGCTTCGGGCTCTCGGAGCTGCACCAGCTGCGCGGGCGCGTCGGGCGCAGTGACCGGAAGGCGTTCTGCTACCTGCTCGTGCCGTCCGTGCACGCCCTCACGCGCGAGGCGCGGCAGCGCCTGCAGGCCGTCGAGGAGTTCAGCGACCTCGGCAGCGGCTTCCACATCGCCATGCGCGACCTCGACATCCGGGGCGCCGGCAACCTGCTCGGCGGCGAGCAGAGCGGGTTCATCGCCGAGGTCGGCTACGAAACCTACCATCGCATCCTCGACGAAGCCGTGCAGGAGCTGCGCTACGAGGAGTTCCACGACCTCTTCGAAGACGCCCCCCCGCCGGCCGCCGCCGAGACCACGGTGGATGTGGACGCCGACGCGCTCATCCCCGAGCCGTATCTGGCGAACAAGCTCGAACGCCTCGATCTCTACCGCCGCGTCAGCGAGGCCGTGACCACCGAGGCGTTGGCCGAGATCCGGATGGAGATGGAAGACCGCTTCGGGCCGGTGCCGCCGGAGG
>JAWWAN010000382.1:0-4451 GCA_033721675.1 Rhodothermales bacterium
GCCCCGCGCTCGTTGACGAGGATCGCCTCGGTCGCGTCGCTGGGGCGGTCCGGGTCGAACGCGCGCCCGGCGGTCAGGGCGAGGCCGAGCGTCTTCAGGTAGTCGTGATCCCCCAGGACCGAGTAGAACATCACCTGGCGGTCGTGGTCGGTCGTGTCCGGGTGGAAGCCGTAGCGCATCGCGTAGCTGCCCGGCACGCTGTTCGTCGCCGAGGCCGACAGCACACCGGGGTGGCGCAGCACGGCCTGCTTGACGGCGGCGTGCTGGAAGGCCATCGCGTTGTCTGCGAAGGCGAGGCTCAGCACCTGCTCGCCGGCGAAGCCGAGGTCTTTGGTCTGGGTGTAGCGGAGCTGCTGGTAGACCGTGGCCGTGGCCACGAGCAACACCACGGTGATGCCGAACTGGAGGACGACGAGGCCCTTGCGCAGCCAGGCCGCGCCCCCACGCCCGCCGGCCTCGCGCCGCAGGATCCGCGCCGGCCGGAAGTGGGAGAGGTAGAGCGCCGGGTAGCTGCCGGCGGCGAGGCCCGTCGCCAGCAGCAGCGCCACCGCCAGCAGCGCGAGCGGCGGCTCCAGGGCGTCGGCCAGGCTCAGGCTCTTGCCGAAGACGGTGTTGAAGACGGGCAGGGCGAGCTGCGCCAGCGCCACCGCCAGCGCGAAGGCGATGCCGGTCACCAGCACGGCCTCGGCCAGGAACTGGCGCATCACCTGCGCGCGCGAGGCGCCGATGGTCTTGCGCACGCCCACCTCGCGCACCCGCTGCGCCGTCCGCGCCGTCGCCAGGTTCATGTAGTTGACGATGGCCACGAGCAGGATGAACAGCGCGATGCTGACGAACAGCCGGACGTACCGCCGCGACCCCTTGAAGCCGTCGTCCTGGGTGAGCGCGGAGAGGTAGAGGTCGGTCATCGGGACGAGGAAGTAGCGGGTCTCGTCCACCTCGCCCTCGCCCATGTGCGTCCGCACGACGTCGACGAGGCCGGCTTCCACGGCGGCGGGCTGCACGCCCTCGCCCAGCCGCGCGAACGTCAGGTACATGCTGCCGCCCCAGCCTGACGACAGGCGCGTCTCGCGCAGCGTGCTGAGCGCGGCGAGGGCCTCGAACTGGAAGTACGAGTTCGAGGGCGGCGGCGCGAGCACGCCGGTGACCGTATAGACCAGCGGCTCGTCGGCGTACCGGGGGATCTCGACGGCCTGCCCCACCGGGTCCGCGTCGCCGAAGAGCTGGCGGGCGAGGCGCTGGGTGAGGACGACCGTGTTCGGCGCGTCGAGCGCCTCGCCGGCGTCGCCGTGGACGAGCGGGAAGGTGAACAGCTCCAGGAACGTGCTGTCGGCGAAGAGTATGCGGGCGTCTGCCTCCTGCCCGGCCTCCGGGCGAAGGATGGACCCCTCGCTCGCGTAGGTGGTGGTAGCCACCGCCTCGACGCCTGCGATCTCCCGCTCCATGGCGCGGGCCAGGGGCAGCTGGGTGCTCATGCCTTCCTCGCGCGCGCCGCCGAACGCGTGGTCCTTCCCCACGAAGTAGAGCCGGTCCGCGTCCTCGTGGAAGTCGTCGTACGAGAACTCGTCGTAGACGAAGAGGCCGATGAGCAGGCAGCACGCCAGCCCGAAGGCGAGGCCGAATACGTTGACGACCGTGTAGCCCGTGTGGCGGCGCAGCGTGCGGAGGGCGATGGTGAGGTAGTTCTTGAGCATCGAACCGGCAGCGGGTGAGTGGGCTGCCTCCGGAAGGTCAAGATGTGTTCCACAATCCCCGAAACGCTCTAGAAAGCGCGCCGGCCGGGTTTTCGGGCGGGTCCGCCCGGGCCTCCGTTCGCTGCCGAACCCTTCGTGTACGCTGGCGGACACCCTGCGGGAGCACGCGGCGGCAAAACGAACGTAGGGGCGCGATGCATCGCGCCCCTACGGTGCCGGCACCTCGGCGTGGGTACCTGAAAACCGGCCCGGCGAAACCGCCTATGCCGCCGGCTGGGGGGTGTGGGCGTACTTCTTCGCCATGAAGTTCTCCGTCACCACGTGCCCGTCGAACAGGTGGATGATGCGGTGGCTGTACTCGGCGTCGGCAGGCGAGTGGGTCACCATCACGATGGTCGTACCGGCCTCGTTGAGCTCGCTCAGCAGCTTCATCACCTCCTCGCCGTTCGTCGAGTCCAGGTTGCCCGTGGGCTCGTCGGCCAGGATCAGCTTGGGCGTGGCGACGACGGCGCGGGCCACGGCCACGCGCTGCTGCTGGCCGCCGGAGAGCTGCTGCGGGAAGTGGTCCTTGCGGTGGATGATCTGCGTCCGCTCCAGCGCGGCCTCCACGCGCTCCTTGCGCTCGTCGGAGGGCACGCTCAGGTAGAGCAGCGGCAGCTCCACGTTCTCGTAGACCGTCAGCTCGTCGATCAGGTTGAAGCTCTGGAAGACGAAGCCGATGTTGCCCTTGCGCAGGTGCGCCCGCTGCCGCTCCGAGAGGCCAGCCACCTCGGTGCCGGCGAACACGTAGTTGCCGTCGGACGGGCTGTCCAGCAGCCCCAGGATGTTGAGCAGCGTGGACTTGCCGCAGCCCGAGGGCCCCATCACCGAGACGAACTCGCCCGCCCCGATCTCGAGGTTGACGTTGTTGAGCGCGGTGGTCTCGACCTCGTCGGTGCGGTAGGTCTTCTTCAGGTTGACGGTCTTGATCATGGCGAGACGGGTTGAAGGTTGTAAGGTCGGAAGGGCATCAGGTCGGAAGGTTGTAAGGTCAGGAGGTCATCAAGTCGGGAGGTCGAAAGGTCGAAGACCTGTGACCTGCTGACCTTACAACCCGCGACCTATTTCAGCACGAGCCGGTCGGCGTCGCCGAAGGTGTCGTAGGACGAGGTGATGACGCGGTCGCCGGGGTCGAGGCCGGCGAGGACTTCGTAGTGCTGGTTGTTCTGGCGGCCCAGCCGGATGTCCCGGCGCACGGCCTCGTCGCCGTCGAGCACGTAGGCCCAGTTGCCGCCGGTGCTCTGGAAGAAGCCGCCGCGCGGCAGCAGGACGGCCTCGGCCGGCTCGCTGAGCTGGAGCAGGAACCGGATGGTCTGCCCGCGCCGGATGCCCTCGGGCTCCTCGCCGGCGAACTCCAGGTCGACCTCGAAGCGGCCGTCGCGGACCTCCGGGTAGACGCGCGTGACGGTGAGCTGGTATTCCTGGCCGGCCACAGTGGCGGTGGCAGGCTGGCCGCGCTGCACGCGCGCGATGTAGAACTCGTCGATGCCGGCGCGCACCTTGTAGCCGTCCAGCACGTCGATCTGGCCGAAGCGGTCGCCGGAGCGCTTGAGCTGGCCGATCTCGGCGTCGAGCGCCGTCAGGTGGCCGGAGACCGGCGCGCGCACGGTGAGGTTGTCCAGGATCCGCTGGAGGACGGCGTAGTTGGCCTCCATCCGGCCCACGGAGCCTTCCATCTGGCGGAGCTGGTTCGTCATCCGGAGCGAGTCCTGCCGGTAGCCTTCGAGCGTCAGGTTCTTGGTGCGGCGCCAGTATTCGAGTTCGTCGAAGACCTCGTCGAAGTCCTGCTGCGAGATGGCGTCTTTCTCCAGCAGGTCCTCGTTGCGGGCGTGCTGCCGGGCGAGCCGCTGGATGTTGTAGTTCATCTGGGCGAGCTGCTGCCGCAGGCTGAGCGTGTTCTGCTCCATCCGGAAGCGGATGTCCTGCAGGCGGTTGATCTGCTCGATGCGCTGGGCGTCGGTGGAGAGCAGGCGCAGCTGCAGGTCGTTGTTAGAGAGCCGGAGGAGGGGCTCGCCGGCCTCCACGCGCGTGCCTTCGAGGACGAAGGTCTCCTCGACGCGGCCGCCCTCGACGGCGTCGAGGAAGACCGTCGTGCGCGGCAGCACGTTGCCCGTGGCGGCGATGTTCTCCTGGAACGGCCCGACCGTCACGGCCTCCACCGTCAGGCGGTCCCGCTCGACGTTGAGGCGCCGCCCGCCGAAGCTGGAGGCGATGGCCCATCCGATGAGCAGCACGAGCGCGAGGACGCCGCCGGCCAGCGCCAGGCGCCGCGGCGTCCAGGTCCGTTTCTCGACGCGGCGGTCCAGGCCCTCGCCGGCCCCCTGCGAGGCGCCGTTGCCGACCTTGCGCGTCAGGATCGACGGGCCGGTCTGGGGCTGTTCTTCTATCGACGAGTCAGACATGCAGCGCGGAGGGACGGGGGTTCGGGAGGGGCGCTCCGGGGCGCGGACGTGGGGAGACCACGCAAGCAGCATGCCACGCGGCCCGGCGCAGCCCCGAGCGGGCCACGGCGCCCCTCGCGGCCGCTCCGGGCAACCTCGGCTGTGCGCTGGAGTACAGGGGGTGTCCGATACCGTACAGTCCCCGCCCGGGTTTCGCCCCGCGTGCGCCCCGCGCCCGGTAGGAACGGTCTTTGGAGGAGCCCGCCCCGCCCCCAACGCTGCCCCCCCAGCACCCCCCCCCCATGCCGACCCCCCCATAGGGGCGGAACAGATAGTA
>JAWWAN010000383.1:0-4428 GCA_033721675.1 Rhodothermales bacterium
AGAGCCACGCCATCCGCATGCGTTACCGCGCCGACGACGGCGAGGAGTACGTCTTCAACCTGATCGATACGCCCGGCCACGTCGATTTCACGTACGAAGTCTCGCGGGCGCTCAAGGCGTGCGAGGGCGCCATCCTCGTGGTCGACGCGGCGCAGGGCATTGAGGCGCAGACCATCTCCAACCTGATGCTGGCCCTCGACGCCGACCTGGAGATCATCCCCGTGCTCAACAAGGTGGACCTGCCGAGTGCCCGGCCGGACATCATCGCGATGTCCATCGAGCAGCTCATCGGGGAGCCCGCCGAGGACGTCATGAAGATCAGCGCCAAGACCGGCGAGGGCGTGCACGAGCTGCTGGAGACCGTCGTCCGCCGCGTGCCGCCGCCCACGGGCGACCCCGAGGCGCCGCTCCGCGCGCTCATCTTCGACTCCGTCTTCAACCAGTACCGGGGCGCGATCGCCTACGTGCGCGTCTTCGAAGGGACCCTGAAGAAGGGCGAGGGGATGAAGTTCATGGCGACGAAGCAGCAGTACGACGCCGAAGAGCTCGGCGTGCTCAAGCTCGGCATGCAGCCCGTCGATGCCCTCCGCGCCGGCGAGGTGGGCTACGTCATCGGCTCGATCAAAGACGTGCGAGACACGCGCGTGGGAGACACCATCACCCATGCTCGCCGGGCCGCCGAGACGCCGATCGCCGGCTTCCGGGAGGTCAAGCCGATGGTCTTCTCCGGCGTCTACCCGACCGACGCCGACGACTTCGAGGACCTGCGCGCCTCCCTCGAACGCCTCCAGCTCAACGACGCCTCGCTGACCTACGAGCCCGAGACGTCCACCGCCCTCGGCTTCGGCTTCCGCGTCGGCTTCCTCGGGCTGCTCCACATGGAGATCATCCAGGAACGGCTCGACCGCGAGTTCGACCTGGACATCATCACCACCGTCCCCAACGTCAAGTACGAGGTCGAGCGGACCGACGCCGAGGTCGAGATCGTCAGCAACCCGAACCTGCTGCCGTCCACGGGCGAGATCGACCACATCCGCGAGCCCTTCGTGCGGGCCGAGATCATCACCCCGACCGACTACATCGGGAACCTGATGACCCTCTGCCAGGACCGGCGCGGCGTCTACGTCAACCAGACCTACCTGGACACCGAGCGCGTGAATCTGGAGTACGACCTGCCGCTGGCCGAGATCGTCTTTGACTTCTACGACCGCCTCAAGAGCCTCAGCCGGGGCTATGCCTCGTTCGACTACGAATTCAAGGAGTACCGCCGCAGCGATCTCGTCAAGCTCGACGTCATGATCAACGGCGACCCGGTCGACGCGCTCTCGACGATCGTGCACCGGGACAAGGCGTACGAAATGGGGCGCAAGCTCGTTAAGAAGCTCAAGGAGCTGATCCCGCGGCAGATGTTCGAGGTGGCGTTGCAGGCCGCCATCGGCAGCCGCGTCATCGCCCGCGAGACCGTCAAGGCGATGCGCAAGGACGTGACCTCGAAGTGCTACGGCGGCGACATCTCGCGCAAGCGCAAGCTGCTGGAGAAACAGAAGGAAGGCAAGAAACGCATGAAGCAGGTGGGCACCGTCGAGGTCCCCCAGGAGGCGTTCTTGGCCGTGCTCTCGATGGAAGACTGAACGAATGATGAGTGCAGCGATGGGGGTGCAGTCTCGCGTGTGCTGGGCCGTGGCGGCCGTGTTGCTCGTGCTGGCGGCCGTGCCGGCGGCGCAGGCCCAGGCGCCCCGCCCGAAAAAGACGGCGGAGGAGCGGGTCTCCCGGCACGGCGTGGCGAAGCTCTACCGCGACGCTCGCCACTGGAAGATGCTCCAAGCCATCCTCCGGGACCTGCCGCCCGTGGAGGCCCGGCCTGCCGCGCCGCTGCCCACCGCCTACGACACCGTCGCGCAGTGGCTGGCCCGCTTCGACCCCGATTACACGCCCCCCGTGCCGGAGCCGGAGCCGCTGCGCGTGCGCTCCGTGACCCAGTTCAAGCGCCTCCAGCGCAGTGCCTTCCAGCGGCGGTTCGCCGATACCGAGTGGGCCTACCTGGGCAATGCCCAGTTCACCCCGCTCGACACCAGCCACACCCGCGTGCTCCGGGCCCGCCTCCAGAGCCGGTACGGCGCCCCCACGAAGACGCTCGTCGAGCTGGACTACTCGCGCAACCTCAAGGCCGAGGAGTACATCCAGTTCGAGTACTGGTTCGCCGTCAACGACACCATCCCCGTCATCGTGATGGACGCGCATGGCCCGTTCGACCGCGGCCTCGTCCTCGTCTCGGATCAGCGGCACCGGGATGAGCTGCTGTCCCTGCGCGAGCAGCTCCTGGGCGACCTCGTCGAGGAGCCGCTGGCGCCCTTCGTGGACTACTACTACAACCACCGGGTGGGCCGCTGGTACCGCACCGGCTTCGACGGGCGGCACTTCTTCACGGATTCCATCGGCCAGCCCAACCTGGCGCGGGGCCGCCCGCAGCTTCCGCCACCGAACCGATAGGCTCGTTTTTTGTTGGAGTAGCTCGGGTCGCGCCGCCCGGGCCGGATCAGGGCCGGCTCGCGCAGGACGTGCCGGCCGCGAGCGCGAATCAGGTCAACCGAGGATCGACTGTGTCTAGTGTAGACGCCGCCCGGCGTAAGAAAGAGCGCAAGAAGCGCCGAAGCACGCGCGAGGCCGGCAGCGCCGGCGCCAACGGCCGTGCCGAGGCCGGCGGCAAGAAAAAGAAGAGTGCCCTCCGCGAATGGCTCGACGCGCTCGTCTTCGCCATCGTCGTGATGCTCATCGTCCGCACGCTCTTCTTCGACCTCTTCCGCATCCCGACGCCCTCGATGGAGAAGAACCTCCTCGTGGGGGACTATCTCTTCGTCTCCAAGCTCCATTATGGTACGCGGATGCCGATGGGCATCTGCGTGCCCTTCACGGACGTCTGCGTGCCCGGCGTGCACTTCCCTTACACCCGCCTGCCCGGCTTCTCGGAGGTCACGCGCGGCGACGCGATCGTCTTCAACTGGCCCGTAGAGGAGAAGCGCGTGGACCGGCGGATGCACTACATCAAGCGGGTCGTCGGCATGCCGGGCGATACGCTGACGGTGCAGAACAAGGTGGTCCACATCGACGGCGCGGCGCTGCCGTTGGAGGTGGGGCAGCAGCAATTCTGGTACGTCTACCTCAAGGATCAGAAGCTGCGTCTGCCCACGCCGCGCCTCCGCGAGCTGGGCGTGAGCAAGCTCACCCGCACCGCCGACCCCCGCATCTACCGCATCCAGGCCACCCCCGCCGCTGCAGACTCGATGGCGCAGTGGCGCATCATCGACCGCGTCACGCCCGCCGTGGCGCCGGCCGACGGCGGCTACTCGGGCCTGATGTATCCGCCGGGGCAGGGGTACACGCCGGATGACTACGGCCCCGTCGTCGTCCCCGAGGCCGGCCGCACCGTCACCCTGACCGCAGAGAACTGGCCCTACCTGGAGCCCGTCATCCGGCGCTACGAAGCCCGCGCGCCCCGCCGCCTGCCGGACGGCCGCTTCGTCATCGACGGCGCGCCGGCCACCACGTACACGTTCCAGCAGGATTACTTCTTCGTGATGGGCGATAACCGCGACGACTCCGAGGACAGCCGCTTCTGGGGCTTCGTCCCGATGGACCACGTGGTGGGCAAGGCCGTCCTGATCTACTTCTCGTGGGATGCCGAGGGCAGCCCGTTCCTGCTCGGGCAGATCCGCTACAGCCGGCTCTTCAAGGGGATCGGCTGAGCCGGGCCGTGCGATGACCGCCGCGCCCTCCACGCCGCCCCGGCCGCCCCGGCTCCGCAACGGGTTGCTCCTCGTGGCGGCTGCGCTGCTGGCCGCGCTGCTGGTGCGCGCCGTCGCCATCGAAGGCTTCCGCATCCCCAGCGAGTCCATGGAGGGGAGCCTGCTCGTGGGGGACTTCGTGCTCGTCTCGAAGCTTCACTACGGCCCGCGCCTCCCGATGAGCCTGGGCATCCCGCTCACCGACGTCTACGCGCGCGGCGTGGAGCTGCCCTACCTGCGCCTGCCCGGCTTTACGGAGGTGCGGCGCGGGGATGCCGTGGTCTTCAACTATCCTCCGGATACCGGCCCGGTAGACCGCCGGATGCACTACATCAAGCGGGTCGTGGGGCTGCCGGGCGATACCGTGGCGATCCGGGGGAAGGAGGTCTACGTCAACGGGCGGCGGCTCGATCTGGGGCAGGGCGTGCAGCAGCGGTGGGTGGCCCACACCACCGCGCCGGCCGCCGTCTCGTTCGACACGCTGGCCGCCCTCGGCGCAGCCTCGGTGCAGATGCGGGGCCGCCGGCGGGACCAGCTCACGTTCGAGGGCACCCGCGCCGCCGCCCGCCGCGTGGAAGCCCTCGCCGCCGTCGAGCGCGTCGAGCCCTACCTGCGCGACGACCCCCACTTCGCCGTCCGCATCTTC
>JAWWAN010000384.1:0-4418 GCA_033721675.1 Rhodothermales bacterium
CCTCCACCGACGCCCTGCCGCACGTCGAGGACGACGTCTTCCACGACGCCCTGAACCAGCGCAGCGAGGGCGCCCGCCGCGCGCTCACCGGCACGTCCGGCCGCGATGCCGGCAGCCCGCCGCAGGGCCGCCCCGAGCCCGTCGAGCACAAGCCGATCCCCTCGGAGGGCGCCCGCCTCGGCCTCGAAATCATCGAGGAGCACTTCGGGCAGTACGAGGAGGTCTACCTCACGCCGCTGCTCCGCAAGATGTCTGAGCTGCTCGACGAGAACCGCTACGACCCCAAGACGCTCATCAGCGAGCTCGAAGACGCCGGCGCCGTCTGGCTCGAAAAACGGCGCGGCTTCCCCTACGACTACACCGTCCTGCTCGTCGATACCGACCACCCGGACGTTCAGACCGTCCAGGAAGAAGTCTACGGACGCCGCGCCGACGACGACGACTTCGCCGACGACGACTTCGCCGACGACGACTACGACGAGGACTACGACGACTACCCGGATGACGAAGCCGACGACTTCGACCCGGACGACGACGTAGAAGACTACGACGACGACTACCCGGACGACGAGGCCGACACCTACACGAACGGCACGCCTTCGGCCGACGACGACTTCGAGGACTTCGTAGACGCCGACGAAGAGGACGAGGAAGTCCGGTAGCCGCTTTTTTTCCGGATGGACGTATGGAGGGATGGGCGCATGGACGGCGCTGGGCAGGAGGCCGCGTCCCTCCGTCCGCACGTCCATGCGTCCATCCCTTTTTTTTACGAAACCGACCCCTGCGATGCTGGACGAACTCACGCCCCGGCAGATCGTCGCCGAGCTGGACAAATACATCATCGGGCAGGACGCCGCCAAGCGGACCGTCGCCATCGCCCTCCGCAACCGCTGGCGCCGCCAGAACGCGCCGGCGGAGATGCGGCAGGAGATCATGCCCAGCAACATCATCATGATCGGGCCTACCGGCGTCGGGAAGACCGAGATCGCCCGCCGGCTGGCTCGCCTCGCCGACGCCCCCTTCCTCAAGGTCGAAGCGACCAAGTTCACCGAGGTCGGCTACGTGGGGCGCGACGTAGACAGCATGATCCGCGACCTGACCGACATCGCGGTGGCGATGGTGCGCGAGGAGCATCAGGAGCACGTGCAGGAGCGGGCCCGCGAGCGCGCCGAGGACCGGATCCTCGACCTGCTGGTGCCCACGGCCAAGCCCACCCGCCGGCCGGCCCCGCCGATGGTTTCCGGGCCGGGCTTCGCCCTGCCGACGCCCTCCGAGGACGACGAGGACGCCTCGGACGAGCCCGGCGAGCGCCTGGAGCGCACCCGAACCCGCTTCCGCGAGATGCTGCGGCGCGGCGACCTGGAAGACCGCGAGGTCGAGGTCGAGGTCTCCGCCGACCAGTCCCCCATGCTCCAGATCTTCGGGCCGATGGGCATGGAGGAGATGGGCATGAACCTGCAGGACCTCTTCGGCAACATGGGCAACAAGCAGCGCAAGAAGCGGCGCGTGCGCGTGGAGGAGGCCCGCGAGCTGCTGACCAAAGAGGAGGCGCAGAAGCTCATCGACATGGACAAGGTGACGCAGGAGGCCCTGGAACGCGTCCAGCAGTCCGGCATCGTCTTCATCGATGAGATCGACAAGGTGGCCGCCCGGAGCGGAGCGCGCGGCGCCGGCGGCGGCCCGGACGTCTCGCGCGAGGGCGTGCAGCGGGATCTGCTGCCCATCGTCGAGGGCTCGACCGTGACGACCAAGTACGGCATGGTCAAGACGGACCACATCCTGTTCATCGCCAGCGGCGCGTTCCACGTGGCCAAGCCGAGCGACCTGATCCCGGAGATGCAGGGCCGCTTCCCGATCCGCGTGGAGCTCACGAGCCTGGGCGAGGACGACTTCCACGCGATCCTGACGCAGCCCCGCAATGCGCTGCTGAAGCAGTACCAGGCCCTGCTCCGCTCCGAGCAGGTCGAGATCGAGTTCACCGACGGCGCCGTGCGCGAGATCGCCAAGACGGCGGCGCGCGTCAACAGCGAGGTCGAGAACATCGGCGCGCGGCGCCTCCACACGATCCTCACCACCCTCCTCGAAGACATCCTCTTCGAGGTGCCGGACAAGGTGACGTCGGACCGCATCCGGGTGGACGAGGCGATGGTCCGCGGCACGCTCCAGGGCATCGTGGAAGACCGCGACCTGAGCCAGTATATTCTGTAGTGTTCCGGTGTTTCGGTGCGCGGGTGTTCCAGTCCGCTGGGCCTGCCCGGAACGCCCGAACACGGGACCCCCGGAATTCTGGACCCCTGCATGGCCGCCCCGCCCGCCGCCTTCCTCGACGCCTCGGACGCCTCGGTGCAGGCGCAGTGGGCGGCGCTGGTGGCGCGCTCTCCGCAGGCCTCGCCCTTCGCCACGCTCGCCTTCGCCCGCGCCGTCGCCGGGATGCTCGGCTATCCGTTCCGCCTCGCCGGCGTGGTGGACGGCGGCGTGATCCGGGCCGGTGCGATCCTCTTCGAGCGGCGCCTGGGGCCGTACCGCCGCGCCGTGGTGCCGCCCCTGACGGTCTACTCGCCGCTGCTGCTCGACGCCCCGCCGCGCGCGGCCGACGTGCACGCGCGCCGCTCCGCCCTGGACGGCTTGCTGGCGTTTCTCGCGGACCATTACCCCGTTCTCGCGTTTCACCTCCACCCCTCGATGGCGGACGTGCGGCCGTTCGTGTGGGCAGGCTACCGGGCGCGGCCGCTCTACACGTACCAGCGCCCGCTGGCGCCGCGTGAGGTCCTGCTGCGGGAGGCGTCGAAGGGCACGCGGAAGCGCGCCGAGCGGGAAGGCGGACGCTACCGGATCGAGGAGGGCGACCACGCCGAGGCCCTCGCCGCGCTCGTCGAGGCCAGCTACGCCCGCCACGATGCCGAGGCACCGCTCGACCCGGCCCGCCGCACGGCGTTCCTGCGGCGGCTCCGCGCGGACGGCCTCGCCCGCCTCTACGCCGCGCACGGCGCCGACGGCCCGGCCGCCGCGCAGGCGCTGCTGACCCACGGACCGGCCGCCTTCGCGCTCACCGGCGCCAGCCGCCCCGGCCCCGCCATGAGCGTCCTCCTGATGGAACTCATGGCGCTGCTGCACGACGAGGGTTTTGAGTATCTTGACCTCGTCGGGGCCAATACGCCCTCCATCGCCGAGTTCAAGCGCAGCTTCGCCCCCCGCCTGACCCCCTACTACCGGGTCGAGCGCATCGGCCCGGCGGCTTTGCGCCTGCTGCACGCCGTCCGCCCCCTCGCCTAGCCATGCCGACGCCGCTGACGCCCGCCCGCCGCCATGCCGCCCGCCGGGTGGGGGTGCCGCTGGCCGTCGCGCTCGGCGCGTTGCTGCTGTACTTTCTTCGCTTCGGCTACGACTACGGCACGAGCGACCAGGACGAGATCGTCCCCTATCTGCTGCACCGCCTCGACGCCGGCGTGCTGGCCGAGGACTGGTTCGTGGCGGGCCAGGCCGCCGGCTACGGCGTGCGGACGGTCTTCGTGACGCTCCTCGACGCGCCGGCGCGGTGGCTGGGGCCGGAGGCGGCCGTGCTGGGGGTCTACGTGCTGGTGTGGATCGCGCTGGCGTGGGGCGTGTTCGCCCTCGCGCGGCAGCTCACCGGCGAGCGGCTGGCGGCCGCCCTCGCCGTCGCCGGTGCCCTCGTGCTGACGCCGCAGTGGACGCTGGGCGGCAACGACATGGCGGTGCGGATGCTGGTGCCAAGCATGGCGGCCTGGACGCTCGCGGTGTGGGGAGCCGTGGTATTTCTGCGGGCCCGCTACCTCGGGAGCGGGCTACTGCTGGGAGCGGCGGCGGCGCTCCAGGCCCTCGTCGGGTTGCAGATGGCGGGTGTGCTGGGGGTAGCCCTGGTGCTGCGGCTGCCGCGCCGCGACGCCCGCGGGGCGGATGTGCTGCGGCTGGCGGGCGGATTCCTCCTGATCGCGCTGCCGGCGCTGGCGCCCCTCGTACTTCAGCAGACCGCCTCCGCGCCCGCACCCGGAGACGGCCCCTCGCTGTTCTACATGATGGCTGCGTTTCGCAATCCTCACCACTACCTGCCGTTCTCGTTTCCGCTGGCCTCCTACCTCCGCTTCGGGCTGCTGGCCTTCCTGGGGGGGCTCGGCTTCGCCTTCCTGCGGGGCCGGGGGCGGCTCCGCCATGGCGCGTTCGTGCTGCACGTCTTTGGCGTCGTTGCGGCGCTGGGTCTCGTGGGGCTGGTCTTCACCGAGGGCGTTCCGGTGCTGGGCATCGCCAAGCTGCAGCTTTTCAAGACGACCGTCTTCGCCAAGCTGCTGCTCGTGATCCTGGTGTGCGGGGCCGCTGTGCAGGGTCTCCCGGAAGCCTACCTGCGCCCGCTGCGGCGCCTCCTGCAGCGCCCGCTGCTCCTCCTCGGGCTGGGGCTGGGGGGA
>JAWWAN010000385.1:0-4417 GCA_033721675.1 Rhodothermales bacterium
CGCTCCGACCGGGCAATCATCCGGGCCGCGCGCTCGACCTTCTCCGGCGCGCCGACGAGGCGGACGTCGTAGCCCCGCAGCGCGACCGCCTCCGGGTAGACGAACGGGGCCTCGGCCAGCAGCACGTCTTTGGGGAGGTCGACCACGACCGGGCCGGGGCGGCCCGTCCGGGCGATGTGGTACGCAGCCCGGACGGTGGCGGCCAGCTCGCGGACGTCGCGGACGAGGAAGCTGTGTTTGGTGATCGAGCGCGTCACGCCAATCGTGTCGCACTCTTGGAAGGCGTCGTTCCCGATGAGGTGGGTGGGCACCTGGCCGGTGAAGACCACGATGGGGACCGAGTCCATGTAGGCATCCGCAATCCCGGTGACCGTGTTCGTGGCGCCGGGGCCGCTCGTGACGAGCACCGTCCCGACCTCGCCGGTCGCCTTGGCATAGCCCTCGGCGGCGTGCGTGCCGCCCTGCTCGTGGCGCACCAGCACGTGCCGGAACGCGGGCCGGAGGCGCGCCATCTCGTCGTAGATCTTGATGATGGCCCCGCCGGGATGCCCGAAGACCACCTTCACGCCCTCCGCCTCCAGGGCACGGAGAAAGATCTCGGCGCCACTCATCACGGCGCCCTGGGGCGCCATCGTGGCAGGCGGCGTCGGTGCATCGCCGGGCGTTCTCAGAACCTGCATCGGAGCGGTGGGCATGGGTCGGGTCCGGGATTGGTGAGGGGCCTACAGCGCGGCGGGCACCGGAGCATCAGAGGGCGTGCGGAGGACGGCGCCCTGCGAGGCGCTGGTGACGAAGTAGCTGTAGCGCTCCAGATATCCGCCCCGGATCTTCGGCCGGAACGATGGCAGCGCCGCCCGCCGGCGCCGGATCTCGGCCTCCGGGACGGCCAGGGTGAGGGTGCGCGCCGCCAGGTCGATCTCGATCCGATCGCCGGGCTCGACGGCCGCGAGCGGGCCGCCCGCCGCCGCCTCGGGCGAGACGTGGCCGATGGAAAGCCCCCGCGTGCCGCCGGAGAACCGCCCATCCGTGACCATTGCGACCGACGTGTCCAGGCCGCGCCCGGCCAGCGCCGAGGTCGGCTGGAGCATCTCGGGCATGCCTGGCCCGCCGCGAGGCCCCTCGTAGCGGATCACGACTACGGCCCCCGGCTGCACCGCCCCCCCGAGGATCCCCTCGACGGCGGCGTCCTGGCTCTCGAAGATCTGCGCCGGCCCGGCGAACCGCTGCATCGACGGCGCGACCGCACCGACCTTGACCACGGCGCCCTCCGGCGCGAGGTTGCCGGATAGCACTGCCAGCCCCCCCGTGGCGCGGAAGGCGTCCGCCACGGGCCGGATCACCTCCGGATTTCGGTTCTCGGCAGCCTCGACGGTCGCGCGCAGGGTGCCCGCCACGGTCGGGCGGTCCAGGTGCAACACGTCCAGCACAGCCAGCTCCTTCAGCACCGCCGGGACGCCGCCCGCCGCGTCGACGTCCTCCATGTGGACGTCCGGCGTGGCGGGCGAGACCTTGCACAGGTAGGGCACGCGCGCGGCGACGGCGTTGATGCGGTCGAGGTCGTAGGGGATGCCAGCCTCGTGCGCGGCGGCGAGCAGGTGGAGGACCGTGTTGGTCGAGCCGCCCATCGCCATGTCGAGCGCGAAGGCGTCGTCGAAGGCGTCGCGCGTGGCGATCTGGCGGGGCGTCAGGCCCGTCTCGACGAGCGCCATCAGGCGCTGCGCGGCCGCCTGCAGCAGGTCTTTCCGGCGGGGGTCGACCGCGAGGATCGAGCCGTTGCCGGGGAGCGCCAGCCCGAGCGCCTCCAGCAGGCAGTTCATCGAGTTGGCCGTGAAGAGGCCGGCGCACGATCCACACGTCGGGCACCCGTGCTCCTCCAGCGCCTTCAGGCGCGCGGCGTCGATGGTACCCTCCGCGTACTGCCCGACGCCTTCGAAGACGGAGACCAGATCGACCTTCTCGCCCGTGGGCATCCGCCCCGCCTTCATCGGCCCGCCGCTGACGAAGACGGCGGGGACGTCGAGCCGGAGGGCGGCCATGAGCATCCCCGGCACGATCTTGTCGCAGTTGGAGAGGCAGAGGAGCCCGTCGAGGCAATGGGCCTGCACCATCGTCTCCACGGCATCCGCGATGAGCTCACGCGAGGGCAGCGAGTAGCGCATCCCCAGGTGCCCCATCGCGATCCCGTCGTCCACCCCGATCGTGTTGAACACGAAGGGCACAGCGCCGGCCTTCCGGAGGGCGGCCTTGGCGACCTGCCCAAAGCCGTGCAGGTGGGCGTGCCCGGGGATCAGATCGACGTGGCTGTTGCAGACGCCGATGAAGGGGCGGTCGAAGTCACGATCGTCGCGGATGGCGCCGGTGGCACGGAGGAGGCTCCGATGCGGGGCACGCTCGTACCCGCGTTTGACCGTGTCGCTTCGCATGGAACGGGGCGCTTGCATGGGTTCGGGGTTGGGTCAACCCCGGGCGCGCGTTCCAGATGTGCGGTGTGGGATTGACCGTTCGCTCCTAGCGAAGAAGAAGGAGGCTGACGAGGAGGAGGCTGACGAGAAGCAGAAGACCGAGAAGGCCTGGCCCGTCAACCCAACCCGATACGGCAATCCCCGACGAGAGGGACAGGGTAGCCACGACCGACGCGGAGTCCACACCGGAGGGGCTCGCCGGAAGGGCGAGGCGAGCAGCGGCAGGGGTATGGAAGGTCGGGTGCGGCATCACACGAGGTGATCGGCGAGTGGTGGCGCCCAAGAAAGTGAAGCGCCGCGGGCGCGTCAACCCGGCCCTGCCGGCGGGGCGCTCCGCCGGTGGTAGCGCTTCCTGTAAAGAAAGCCCTCCTGCAATCCGCACACGCCTCAGTAATTAAGGCGCGGAAGCGCTTCACGCGTAACAGATACAGGCGATTCAGCCGCGGCAGCTTTCAATTCTTCGCACCTTCTTTCATCATTTCTTAACAATCAGGGTCGGGGCGTACACCCTCAGATCCTCGAAATGCCCGCGCACAGCGGGCCGGATGGGCAGCACGAGGCGCAGCGTGGTGAACGTCCCCCGCTCGGCCTCGCACCCGTGCGGCAGCCCGACCGTGACCTGGGCCGAGTCTGCCTCCACCCCGGCGACCGCGAACGAGGAGGCCCACCGATCCAGGGCCGCCGTGCATCCGAGCACCTCGGCGAGCGCGGCCAGCAGCCCTCCGAGGTCGCCGGCGCGGACGCCCTGCTGCACGACGAGCGGATGGGCCCGAAGCGCTCGTACCACGTCTTCTTCGGCGAACAGGGTGCGCAGGTCCGCCACGCGCACGCTGTCTTGCACGCCCACGGCGGTGTAGGTGGTGCCGTAGCTCGGGCGCGCGCCACTCTCGGCATACCACTCGGTGCGATAGCTCACATACGGCCCGAAGCTGGACAGCAACGCGTGCGATACGCCCTCGTCGTCCATCGGGCCGCGTTCATCCTCGAAGAGGCGCACCCGCGTGCCGGTCTCCCGGTTGGTGGCGAAGACCGCCGCGCCGGCCGTGTCGAAGCGCAGCACGGCGCCGGCCCGCTCGGAAGGCGCCGGCGGCGGGGCCTGCGCATCCGGCTGCCCACCACACGCGGCGGCCAGAAGGAGCAACACGATGCCGGGAACGGATCGCATAGGCGGCGGGCGGATGGAAGTGCTCCGTACCCCGCCTCAAAGACCCCCCTGGGCCGGAGGTTCCTCCTACGCCCCGCCCGCAGCGCGCGGCTTCTTGCCGGTGGCGTCGGGCGTGAGCAGCGAGCTGACGTACTGGTCGAGTTTCTCACGCTGCCGCTGCACGTCGGCCGCGAGACCGGCCGGGGTCAGGCCGGGCAGGTCCTGCTCTACGATCCGCTTCCAGGCTGGATGGGCCACCACGGTCTCCCACGCGTCGGGCGCGGCGATGCCGTAGCCCATCGCCTTGGCGGCCAGGTTGGCGGCCGCCGTGGCGCGCACCAGCTGGTCGGTCTCGGCGGTTCCCGTGAGGGCCTGGGGATCGTGGTGGAAGCGGATCACGTCGATGAGCGCTTCGGGGAAACCGAGCTTGCGGGCGACGAACTCGCCGGCCTCCGTATGGTCGCATCCGAAGATGAGCTGCTCGATGGCGCGCACGTCCGGGTCGTTGAACTCGGCCTCGAGGCGGCGGCGTTCGTAGAGTTCGGCGCCCTCGGTGGGGAAGTTGTAGACGAGGATGATCTTGCCGAAGTCGTGCAGCAGGCCGGCGGTGAAGCTGACGCCCACGCGAGCGACGGGCAGCGGCCGCGCCGCCGGCCCCCGCCCGGCCACGCCCTCCACGAGGTGCCGGGCCAGAAACGCCGTGGCGATGCTGTGGCGGATCAGCCGGTCGAAGCAGCTCAGCGCCGGGCCTTCGAGGACGGCATTGAGGCGCATCATGTTCATGCCTACGACGATGCCCGTCACGCCTACC
>JAWWAN010000386.1:0-4409 GCA_033721675.1 Rhodothermales bacterium
CCCGAGCCGCACCCCTCGCCCTACTACCTGCCCTACCTGCTGCTCGCCTACGACGACGTCTACGGCCTCTTCGCCGACCCCTCCGAGATGCTCGCCGCGCCCTACGACGAGACCATCCCGCCGCTCTTCGACCGGCAGACGGCCGGCGGCACCATCAACGACGCGCTGCCGTCGGTGGCGCTCGACTTCCTCGCGCCCACCCTCGTCGAGGCCTTCCAGGCAGATCCGACCTATCCGCTGCGGCAGCGGCTCCGCGAGAACGACCTCTACGACTGGACGCCGCGCGCGCCCGTCCGTCTCTACCATTGCGCGGCAGACCAGCACGTGCCCGCCGAGAACTCCGCCGTGGCCTTCGAGCGCCTCCAGCAACGCGGCGCCGACGTCCAGCTCATCGACCCGTTCCCGGAGGGGAACCACGGCACGTGCTTCGCCCCGGCCCTCCTCGCCTCGAAGTTCTGGTTCGACGAGCTGAGCACCGCCGCGCCAGCGAGGTAGTCACGAAAGACCGGCTGCAGGAGAGTGCAGCCCCGGCGGCCGGTCCCAAACCCCTCGTTCCCGCATGGACCTCGCCGCCGTCTACGAACACCTGACCGCGAAGCCCGGCGCCACCGAAACGTTTCCCTTCGGGCCGCAGGCGCTCGTGCTCAAGGTCAAGGGCAAGATGTTCGCGCTGCTGGCGCCCGAGGCCATCCCGCCGAGCGTCTCGCTCAAATGCGACCCCGAGGAGGCGGTGCGGCTGCGCGAGCGCTACGACGCCGTGCAGCCCGGCTACCACCTCAACAAGAAGCACTGGAACACGGTGCTGCTCGACGGCCGCGTGCCGCCGGAGGAGGTCCGCGCCCTGCTCGACGCCTCCTACGCCCTCGTCGTGGCCGGCCTGAAGAAGGCGGACCGCGACGCCCTCCGCGACGCTGCCGGGCACTGACCCGGCGCCCTCTCTCTATCCTGACCCGCCCCCGCCCATGCCTGCTCGCTGGAGCACGATGCACGACGTCGCCTACCTCTTCCTGTTCCTCGCGGCGGATGTGGACGGGCAGCTGGACGAGGCCGAGGTGGAGGCCATCGCCGAGGTGCTGCGCCGGCGCCTGCCGCGCTGGAGCGAGGAGGAGGTGAACGCCGTGGTGCGGGCCGCCGAGGCCGCGCGGAAAGGGGCGGCCCCGCGCAGCGTCCGCGAGATCGTCGTCGGGCTGCGCCACGCGCCGCTCTCCGACGCCCAGCGCACCGCGCTCTTGGACGACCTGCTGCAGGTGGCCCGCGCCGACGGCCGCGTGCTGCGCGCCGAGGAGCGCTTCGTGGAGGCCGTGGCGCGGGCCTGGGGCGTGGCGCTGCCGGCCGAGATCATGGGCGGCCCCGTGCACGACCTCGCCCTCGTCTTCCTCTTCATGGCGATGGGGCGGGCCGAGGCGCCGACCGACGCCGCGCAGGAAGCCGTCGCCGAGCACCTCGCCCACTGGCAGCCCGGCCTCGCCCCGGAGACGCTGAACATGATCGTCCGCAACGCCATCGAAGCGCTGGGCTACGGCGACCGGGACCGCCAGCTCGGCGACGCCGTGGCGGCCATCCGCGCGGCGCTGCCGCTGGCCCCGCAGCGCCGCGCCGTCCTCGCCGCCGTCCTCGAGATCGCCGGCGGCGACGGCGCCCTCTCCGCCGACGAACTCGCGTTCTTCCGCCGCCTCGCCGATGCCCTCGCCTGATCCGCCCCGCTGGACATCCCGGCGGCGGGGCCGTTTATTGGGAGCAGATGCAACCGGAGATCCCCATGCCTGAGGCCGTCCCCGTCGTGATCCCCGAAACCCTGTGGGAGCCGCAGCACGGCGAGGAGGCCGTGCTCGTCGGATGGCTCGCCGCCGACGGTGCGGCCGTGCAGGCCGGCGAGCGCGTGGCCGAGATCATGGTGGACAAGGTGACGCTGGACGTCGAGGCCCCCGCCTCCGGGCGGCTCGCCATCCGGGTGCCCGTCGATGCCGAGGTCCAGCCCGGCGACGTCATCGCGCACATCCAGCCCTGACCCCGCCGATGCAGGAACACGAGGTGCGCCCGCTGAGCCGGCTCAAGACGCTCGTGGCGCGCAACATGCACCGCGCCCTGCGCGAGACGGCCCACGCCACCCTCCACTGCGAGTGCGACGTGACGGCGCTCGTCCACGCTGCCGAGCGCGCCAACGGCGCGGCCCTCCCCGTCAGCGCCCACGTGCTGCACGCGCTCGTGGCCACGCTGCGCACGTACCCGGACTTCAACGCCCACCTCACCACCGACGAGCTGTGCCTCTACCGCCACGTCCGCCTCGGCCTGATGGCGGATACGCCGCATGGCGTGATCGTGGCCTGCATCGACGACGCGGCCGCGCTGGACCTGCACGGGCTCCACGCGGCCGCCGCCGAGCTTTACGACCGCGCCCGCCGCAACGCCTTCCAGGTGGCCGAGACGCGCGGCGCCACCTTCCTCGTGGCCGACCTGAGCGCCTTCCCGGTGGACGCCTTCACGCCCATCCTCATGCCTTCCGCCGTGGCCATCCTCGGCATCGGGCGCGTGCGGCCCGGCTGCCGGCCCGGCCCCGCCGGCCTCCGCCCGGCTCACCTGCTCACGCTCAGCCTGACGTTCGACCATCGCGCCACCGACGGCTTCGCCGCCGGCCGCTTCCTCCACACCCTCACCCGGCACCTGGAGGACGAAAGCGCGGGGTAGCCGCCGCCGCTCCGCCCACGCATCATCGTTACGCCCACCCCCCGACGCGCGCGGCAAAAGATCGTATATTACGCGCTCCGCCCCTCTCCTGCGTTCATCCATAACCGCTTGATCGATATGTCTGATACGTCCACCGCCAGGGTCATCCTCGACGGCACCGAGCACGCGTTCCCCATCGTCGCCGGGACGGAAGGCGAGCAGGGGATCGACATCGCGCGGCTGCGGGCCGAGACGGGCGTGATCACGTTCGACCCCGGCTACGGCAACACCGGCTCCTGCGAGAGCGCCATCACGTTCATCGACGGCGAGGAGGGCGTGCTCCGCTACCGGGGCTACCCCATCGAAGACCTCGCCGAGCACTCGTCCTTCGTCGAAGTCTCCTACCTGCTCGTCTACGGCCGCCTCCCCTCGCGCGAGGAACTCGACCGCTTCAAGCACCGGCTGACCTACCACAGCCTGCTGCACGAAGACATGAAGAAGTTCTTCGAGGGCTTCCCGCCGAGCGCCCACCCGATGAGCGTCCTCTCCACGATGGTCGCCTCGCTCTCGGCCTTCTACGCCGGCACCGACGACGAAGAGCTGATCGAGAAGAACATCATCCGGCTGCTCTCCAAGCTCAAGACCATCGCCGCGTTCTCCTACAAAAAGTCCATCGGCCAGCCCTACATCTACCCCCGCAACGACCTCGACTTCATCGCGGACTTCCTCCACATGATGTTCGCCGTGCCGCCCGAAGAGTACGAGGTGTCAGACACCGTGCGGGGCGCGCTCGACCTGCTCCTGATCCTCCACGCCGACCACGAGCAGAACTGCTCGACCTCGACCGTCCGCATGGTGGGCAGCAGCGGCGCGGACCTCTTCTCGTCCATCTCGGCCGGCATCAGCGCGCTCTCCGGCCCGCTCCACGGCGGCGCCAACCAGGCCGTCATCCAGATGCTCGAAGGCATCCAGGCCGACGGCGGCGACCACGCCAAGTACCTGGAGAAGGCCAAAGACAAGGAGGACCCCTTCCGCCTGATGGGCTTCGGCCACCGCGTCTACAAAAACTTCGACCCGCGCGCCCGCATCATCAAGAAAGCCGCCGACGCCGTCCTCGACGAACTCGGCCTCGACGATCCCCTGCTCGACATCGCGAAGTACCTGGAGCGGGCCGCCCTCGAAGACGACTACTTCGTGGAGCGCCGCCTCTACCCGAACGTGGACTTCTACAGCGGGATTCTCTACCGCGCCATGGGCATCCCCACGGACATGTTCACCGTGATGTTCGCCCTCGGCCGCCTGCCCGGCTGGATCGCGCAGTGGAAGGAGATGCGGGACCAGAAGAGCCGCATCCACCGCCCGCGCCAGATCTACACCGGCGCCGCCAAGCGCAGCTACACGCCCGTCGACGCGCGGTAGCCTCTCCTCCGATCCTTTCCCTCGCCCCATCTCCTCGTAGCGATGAAACTCGCCCTGCTCCTCCTGGCCTTCGTCCAGGTGACCTCTGCCAGACCCGACCGCGTGGAGGTCACGCCCGCCGCCGTCGAGATCGCCGTCGGCGAGACCCACCCGTTCACCGCCCGCGCCTACGACGCCGACGGCGCCGTGATGGAGGGCGCCACGGTGCGCTGGTTCTCCACGGCCCGCGCCGCCCTCAGCATCGACGCCGACGGCGTGGCGACGGCGCACCAGCCGGGCACGTACCGGGTGGCGGCCGTCGTGCAGGGCGTACCCGGTTACGCCGA
>JAWWAN010000387.1:0-4400 GCA_033721675.1 Rhodothermales bacterium
GGGCGGGCATGGCGTCAGGCGCCGACGGCCATGCGGCCGGCGCGGGTGTAGTCGATGGCACGGCGCTCGCGGGCGGGGTCGGCGGGCCGGTCCGTGCGATCCCGCCCGCGCGGGTAGTAGAACGTCTCCTTGAGACGCGCCGTGACCGGGGCCTGCTGGGCGAACCCGCGGTACGTCCCCCAGAACTGGCAGAGGCGGAAGGCCGGGATCGCGGTGAGGTTCTTCAGCAGCACGCCGTCATGCCGGGCGTGGTAATAGTCGCTGGCAATGTTGGTCGCGGCGAAGCGGACGAAGTCCAGCAGCGAGAAGCGCTGCTCGGGGAAGATGGCGCGGTGGGCGAGGGCCTCGCGGCGGTAGCGGTTGTAGACGCGGCGCGGCGTCTCGTCGTGCAGGTGGATGACGGGCGCCTCGGCGGCGTAGGCCAGGTGGTGCCCCCGCGCGAGGGCGTCGTTGGCCCAGTCGAGATCCTCCAGGCCGGTCAGCTCCTCGTCGTAGGGGCGTTCCTGCCAGCGTGCGCGGCGGATGGCCGCGTTCGCGTTGTTGCAGAACGGATGCCGCTGGCGCGCCACGGACTCCTCGCCGAACCACTGCGCGAAGAGCTGGTGCTCGGCATACTTCGTCGTCTCGCCGCCGCGCTGCTGGCCGTAGACCAGCGCCAGGCGCTCGTCCCGCGTGAAAGGCACGAGCAGTTGCTCCAGCCAGTCCGTGTAGACCGGGTAGACATGGGCGCTGGCGAGGACGATGAACTCCTTCTGCGCCGCCGCGCAGCCGAGGTTGAGCGAGCGCCCGAAGGAGAAGTCTTCCGGGTCGATGTGCAGGATGCGCACGGGGAACTGCGAGGCGATGGCGACCGTCGCGTCGGTCGAGCCGGAATCGACGAGGATGATGTCGACGTCGCGGACGGTCTGCTCCATGATGCCGGTGAGCAGGCGGCCGATGTGTTGCTCCTCGTTGTAGCTGCGGATGACGATGGAGCAGGCGAGGGGGCGGCCGGCGCGGGCCCGGGGCGGGGGCAGGGGCGGCGGGGGGGCCGTCGGGGGCGGGGCGGCGGTAGCCACGATATACACTCCGGAGATCGAGCCGCAGAGGCGAAAGAAACGGGGGGCGAATCGCTGCCGGAGGTATCGGAAGGGCCGCCTGCTTCTTTAGCGTGCGCCGGGGTGCGGTCTACTGCGGAGGGGTGCCGGCCGCCTCGGTCTTCGCCACCTGCTCGCGGACGTAGTCGAGCGTGCGCCGCAGGCCGTCGGCGCGGTCGATGCGGGGCTGCCAGTCCAACAGCTCGCGCGCCCGCGTGATGTCGGGCTGCCGGATCTTGGGGTCGTCGGCCGGGAGCGCCTCGAAGATGACCTCGCTGCTGCTGCCGGTGAGCGCGATGATCTCGCGGGCGAACTCCAGGATCGAGATCTCGTCCGGGTTGCCGATGTTGACCGGCTCGGTGACGTCGCTGTGGAGGAGGCGGACGAGGCCCTCGACGAGGTCGTCCACGTACTGGAACGAGCGGGTCTGGCTGCCGTCGCCGAAGACCGTGAGCGGCTCGCCGCGGAGGGCCTGCGTCATGAATGTCGGCAGGGCGCGGCCGTCGTCGAGGCGCATGCGGGGGCCGTACGTGTTGAAGATCCGCACGATGCGCGTCTCCACCCCGTGGTAGCGCTGGTAGGCCATCGTCATGGCCTCGGCGAAGCGCTTGGCCTCGTCGTAGACGCCGCGCATCCCGACCGGGTTGACGTTGCCCCAGTACGTCTCGGGCTGCGGGTGGACGAGGGGGTCGCCGTAGACCTCGCTCGTGGAGGCCAGCAGCAGGCGCGCGCCCTTGGCCTTAGCCAGCCCGAGCGCCTTGTGCGTCCCCAACGCGCCCACCTTGAGCGTCTGGATCGGATACTTCAGGTAATCGATGGGCGAGGCGGGGCTGGCGAAGTGCAGCACGCAGTCGAGCGGGCCTTCGACGTAGACGTAGTTCGTCACGTCGTGCTCGATGAGGCGGAAGCGGTCGTGGCCGAGGAGGTGCGCCACGTTGTCCGGCGAGCCGGTGATGAAGTTGTCCATGCAGATCACCTCGTGGCCTTCGGCCAGGAAGCGGTCGCAGAGGTGGGAGCCGAGGAAGCCGGCGCCCCCGGTGATGAGGGTGCGGGGTGTAGCCATCAGCAGGGCGGGCAGATCGTGGAGAGAGTGGAGCGACGCAAACATAGCGCCTTTTCCCGACGGATGCGAGGACGCGGCGTGCGCCGGGGTGTGGGGGTGCCGTCCACGAAAGCCGACACCGGGGGGCGCCGCGCGCTGCGCAGGGGCCGTCGATGCGCCCCGGACTGCTTTTTGCTACCTTGCGTGCGGATCGCGCTCGTACGCAGCGCCCCCATAGATTCTTCAGAAAGATAGGTACTCCGATGCTTAGACGCTTCAGCTCCATCGCGGCGGTGCTGCTCGTGCTCCTGCCGGGCGTGCGGCCGGCAGGGGCACAGCCGGTACCGCCGGCGCTCGAGCGCCTCGAAGCCGCCGTCGGGGCGGGAGACCATGAAGCCGTCATCGTGGCCGCGGCCGACCGCGTCGAGCTCGACGTGCTCGGGAGCCGCAAGCTCTACAGCCGCGCGCAGGCGTCCTACGTGCTCCACGATTTCTTCCGGCGCTACCCGCCCGAGGCGTTCGCCTTCGACCACGCCACGCAGGCCGAGGGCCACTGGTTCGCCACGGGGCTCTACCGCTACCGGCAGGGCGAGCAGCCGCTCCGCGTCTCCGTGCGCCTGCGCAGCCACGAAGACGGCTGGACGCTGCGTGAGCTGCGGGTGGAGGCTCCTCGCACCCCCTGAACGCGCCGCCCGCCATGATCCGTCTCGCCTCGGAGCACCGGACCCTGCTCGGCGTCGTCGCGCTGTTGCTGCTGGCGCTGGCGGGCACCGCCGGGCTGCGGCAGTGGCAGGTGGAACGGGTCGCCGGCGCCGTGGAGCGGCGGCAGGCGCGGGCCGTCGAGGAAGCGCTCGACGCCATCGAGCGTGAGTTCGCCGGGTTGCAGCGGGCCATGCGGGCGCGCGCCCGGAGCCTCGCCGCATCCGAGGCGCTCGCCGAGGGGCTCCGCCGCCACGCCCTGGGCGACGCCGCCGGCCGGGAGGCGCTCCTGCGGCACGTGGCGGCCCTCGACCTGCCCCCGCAGTGGGCCGTCGAGGTCTATGACGCCGCGCTGGAGGTGCTCGTGTGGAACGGCTTCTCGATGCCGCTCGACGCCGCCCCGGCCCGCTCCCGCTTCTTCGACGGGGTGCAGACCGCCGTGGCCGAAGATACCGACTGGCGGCGGGCCGTGGCGCTCTGGCTCCCCGTCTCGGACGGCGCCCGGCCCCTCGGCGCGGTGCGCGTGCTGCGCCTCGTCCACGTCCGCCGCCCCGTCCAGAACCAGTATCTGGAGGACTATCGCCTGGCCGACCAGTGGCGGCGGCGCGTCGGGCTGCCGGTCGAGGTCGACTTTCAGCCGTCGCTGGCGGGCGCGGCCCCGGCGCGGGCGACCGTGCTGCGCGGGATCGACGGCACCGTGCTCGGGCGCGCGGCCGTGGTGCCGCCCCCTCCGGAGGCGCTCGTCGATGCCGTCCGGGCCCGGCACGATGACGTGCTGGCCTTCTGGACGACGCTGCTCCTGCTGACGCTCGTCGCCGCGCTCTGGCGCGGGTACCGGAGGCGGCCGGCCGCCTCGCGCCTGGCCGTCGTCGCCGGTGCGTGGGTCGGCACCCGGTTCGCCTTGCTGGCGCTGGGCGTGCCGGGCCGCTGGCAGGGGGGGAAGGCGCCGCTGGCGCCGCTCTTCGATCCCTCCCACCTCGCCTCCACCTTCGGCGGCGGCGTGATGCGTTCGACGGGCGACCTGCTGATCTCGGCGGCGTTCCTGCTCGCGCTCGCCTTCGCGGTGCTCGGCTTCGCGGCGCGGCGCCGGCCCCGCTGGCCCGGCGTGTGGCACGAGGCACGCCGCTCCCGCCGCCGTCTCGCCGGGTTCGCCGCGCGGCTGGGCCTGGTCACCGTCGCCGTGGCCCTCCTGACGCTCCTGCCGGCGGCCGTCGCACGCCACGCGATTCTCGACAGCACGCTGGACTTCTTCACGCGCGAGGGGCTGTTCCCGCGGCCGCTCGTGCTGATCGTCTACTGCGCGCTCCTGCTGACGACGCTGGCGGTGCTCGTGCTCGCGGTGGCATCGGCCTGGCTGGCCTTCGCGCGATGGGGGCGCGGCGAGAAACCGGCCATGCCGGTGGCAGGGTGGGCCGCCGCCCTCGCGGCGGCGGCGGCGGTGGCGCTCCCGAGCATCCTGCTCTACGCCGCCGGGCTCGGGCGCGTGCTGCCCCTCACGATGGCGCTGGCGTTCGTCGCCGTCGGGCTCGGGGTGGCCGCCGGCGCGGTGCGGCAGCGCGGGCGCGCGCTCGAATGGCTCACCC
>JAWWAN010000388.1:0-4391 GCA_033721675.1 Rhodothermales bacterium
AAGCAGTTCAAAGTTCAGGAGGACGACACGCTGTACGTCCCCTACATGGCCGGCAAAGCCGCCGACGACCCCGTCACGTTCGACCGCGTGCTGCTCGTCAGCGGCGACGACGTCACCGTCGGCGCGCCGGCCATCGACGGCGCGACGGTCGAGGCCACCGTGCTCGGCCACGTCAAGGCGGACAAGGTGCTCGTCTTCAAGAAGAAGCGCCGCAAGCGCTACAAGGTCAAGAACGGCCACCGCCAGCGCTACACCCAGGTCCGCATCGACGGCCTCTCAACGAACGGCTCCGACGAGGGCTAGGCCCCGGAGCACCCGATCCCTGAAGAAGATACAACCCGGAGGATGTTATGGCTCATAAGAAAGGGGTAGGCTCTACCAAGAACGGCCGCGACTCGAACCCCAAGTACCTGGGCGTGAAGGTCTACGGCGGCCAGGAGATCCCGGCCGGCGGCATCATCGTGCGGCAGCGCGGCACGAAGTTCCACCCCGGCCTCAACGTCGGGCGCGGCAGCGACGACACGCTCTTCGCCAAGGCGGACGGCACCGTGCGCTTCAGCACGGGCGCCGGCAACCGGAAGTTCGTCCACGTGGACCCGGCCGACGCGTAGGCCCCACCGGCCTCGCCGATAAAACGCGAAGGGGCGCACCGTACGGCGGTGCGCCCCTTCGTGCGTGTATGGGGCCGGCGTCAGTCCGTGAAGACCACGCGCAGCATCTCCTCCACCGACGTCTCGCCCTCCTTGACGATCTCGCGGGCGGAGTCCTGGAGCGTCATCATGCCCTGGCTCAGCGCCAGGTTGCGAATGTCGTCCTCGTTGATCTCGCCCTTGGCCGAGACCACCTGTTGCCGGATCTCGGGCGTGAAGAGCAGCGTCTCGGTGATGGCGCGGCGGCCCTTGTAGCCCTGCCCCCGGCAGGTGTCGCAGTCCGGGTCGTGGCCGCCCTTGTAGAAGGTCACCGTCGCGATCTCCTCGGCGGTGAAGCCGAGCCGTTTGAGCAGGGCCTCGTCTTTCTGCTCGATCTCCTGCCGGCATTGCGGGCAGATCTTCCGGATGAGGCGCTGGGCCACCACCAGGTTGATGGCGTAGGCGATCAGGAAGGGCTCGATGCCCATCTTGTAGAGCCGGCTGACGGCGCTCGGCGCGTCGTTGGTGTGGAGCGTCGAGAAGGTGAGGTGGCCCGTGTTGGCGAGCTTGATGGCGAGCTCGGCCGTCTGCCGGTCGCGCATCTCACCCACCATCACGATGTCCGGGTCGTGCCGGAGGATCGAGCGGAGCGCGCCTTCCAGATCGAGCTTATGGCTCAGCTTGATCTGGCGCACGCCGGGCAGGATGTACTCGACCGGGTCCTCCACGGTGAGCACATTGCGCTTGGGCGAGACCACCTGGTGGAGCGAGGCGTAGAGCGTGGTGGTCTTGCCCGAGCCCGTGGGGCCGGTGAGGATGACCATGCCGTAGGGCTGCCGGATGGCGTGCTGGAAGCGGTCGTAGGCGGTCTTCTGCAGGCCGATCTTCTTGAGGTCGAGGATGACCTTGCGGTCGTCGAGCACGCGGATGACGATGCTCTCGGACCGGAGGTTGGCCGCGGCCGTGGCGAGGGGCAGGATCGAGACGCGGAACCGGATGATGGTGCCGTCGATGGTGCGCTGGATGAAGCCGTCCTGGGCCGTGTCCCGCTCGAAGCGGTCCACGTTCATCACGTTGTCTTTGACGACGGCGAGGAACGCCTCCGGATGCACGCGGTCTTCGACGTGCCACAGGTCCAGGTCGCCGTCGACGCGGAAGTGGATCTCGATCTCGCGGCGGCCATTGGGGAAGAGGTGGATGTCTGACGTCCCGCGCCGCACGGCCTCGACGAGCATCGCCTCGAAGAGGTTGATGAGCTTGGAGCGGTTGATCTCGGCGACGAGGGCGTCCTCGTCGATCATCTCGTTGTCCTTCTCCTCGATGTTGAGCCCGAGGTCGAAGGCGATCCCTTCGTCGTTGATGCGCTCCAGGTACTCGTTCTTCGAGAGGATGGCCTCCTGGATGACGCCGTCGATGACGGACTCGGCGGCGTAGAGCACGTCGAACCGCTTGAGGTGGATCGAGCGCAGGTACTGGTTGATCTCGCTGCGGACGGGGTCGTGCGTGGCGAAGATCCAGTGGGTGGGGCCGCCGCCGCCGGGCGAGGCGGCCACGGGCAGGATCTTGAGGCGGGCGAACGCCTCCCACTGCTCTTTCTCGAACTGGTCGCGGGAGCGCTGGATGAAGGCCAGGATCTTCTGCCGCGGGATGGTGCACGGCTTGAAGGCGTAGATCGTCGCCGCCTCGGCGAAGACCTTGTCGCGGTCGAGGTCGTCGTCCTCGGCGAGCACGCGCCACAGCTCGTCCGCGTGGCCTTTCTGCTGCCGCTCGCGCCACCGGTACCAGGCCGCCTCGATCTGTTCGATCCGCACGACCTGATCGAAGAGCAGCTTGATGACGACGCGGTCATCGAGGTTGATCGGGTCGAAGACGTCGAGGTCGGCCGGAGGCAAGGCGATGTCCTTCTCGTACATAGAAGCCCCGTCGCCGGCGGCACCGTTGGCGTGGCGTACGAGCGGGGGTCGATTCTTCTCGGATGCCTTCATGAATACCGCATGCTTGATGGGGCAGGCCGGGCGGCGCGAACGAGACGACCGGCAGCGTCATTCCAGTCTATCGTCCCTCCAGGCGAAATCATTAAGGCGCGGGGCGGCGCGAACCTGCCGGCGCGGCGGCCGGTAAGCAAGGCCTCCGCCAGCCCCGCCTCCCGCCCTGCCCGCCATGCTCGATCTCCGCGACGCGTTCTTCCTTCCCTCCCCCCCGGACGCCGCCGAGCTGCGGGCCTTCACGCACGGGCTCATGCCGCGCACCGTCCCGGCGATGATGGCGCACTTCACGGACGACTGGCGCCGCCTCGGCGTCGATGCCTGGAACGCCGTGCCGGACCACTGGGGCGCCGGCGGGCCGGTCGGCTGGTGGACCCTCCCGGAGTACCTGGGCGACCACTTCATCGCGCCGCTGCTGGGGGCCGCGCAGGGTACGTGCATCCACCAGCCGAACGTGCACTGGACGGTGCAATGCCTGCTCTCAGACCCGGCCCTGTTCGCGGGCGGGGGCGAGGTGGTCGTCACCGAGGCCGAGTTCCCGTCCGTGCTGCACAGCGCCCGCCGGTGGGCCGCCCTCCAGGGCTATGACCTGCGCGTGGTGCCGCTGGGCGCGGACGGCTTCGTAGACCGCGCCGCCGTGCTGGACGCCATCGGCCCCGCCACGGCGCTGGTGATCCTCAGCCACGTCGGCTTCACCACGGGCGAGCGCCTCGGCGACGCGCTCCTGCGAGACGTGGCCGCCGCCGCGCACCGGCACGGCGCCCTCTTCGCGCTCGACGGCTACCACGCCACCGGCTCCATCCCCGTCGCCGTCGAGGATTATGGCGTGGACGTCTACTTCGGGGGGCTGCTGAAAGAGGCGTGCGGCTCGTCCGGCAACGCCTTCGTCTACCTGCGTGAGGGGCTCGACGTGCGCCCGCAGACCACCGGCTGGTTCGGCGACGCCGACCCCTTCGGCTTCGCGGCCGCACCGGAAGACCACCCGGACGCCCGGCGCCGCTTCCTCGGCGGCACGTCGGCCGTGGCGTCGATGTATCACGCGGTGGAGGGGGTGCGCCTGCTGCTCGATGCGGGTCTGCCGGCCGTGCGCGCCCACTCCCTCGCGCTCACCGAGCGCTGCCTCGCCCGCGCCGACGCCGCCGGCCTCACCGTACGCTCACCCCGCGACCCTGACCGACGGGGCGCCATGGTGATCCTCGAAGCGCCGGCCGCAGACCGCCTGTGTTCCTTCCTCAAGCAGCAGCATATCTATACGGACAGCCGCAAGGGCCGCTACCTCCGCCTCGCCCCCTTCGTGTGGAACACAGAAGACGAGGTGGACCGCGCCTTCGACGCCATCGACGAAGCCCTTCGCTCCGGCACCTACCGCACGCTGGACCCCGCCCCGCTGGATACCGCCGGCCCGGTGACCTGAGCGCGTCCGCGAGGCCCCGCTACCCCCGGGGGTCGAGGTTGAAGAAGGCGACGAGCGCGTCGAAGAGGTGCGGGTGGCGCTGCTTGAGCGCGTCCGGGCGGTCGAAGAAGTTCTCCACGGCGACGGCGAAGAACTCGGCCGGGTTGGTGGCGGCGTAGCGGCGCAGCAGCGACTTGCCCAGCCGCACCCGCCGCATCTCGCGCCGGACGAGGCGGCTCCACGCCTCCGCGCTCTTCGGGTCCATCAACGACGGGATGCCCTCGGCGTACGCGTCGTCGAAGTCGAAGAGATGGGCGATCTCGTGGAGGACCACGTTGTGGCCCGTGCCGGGCGCCGCCCAGTCTTCCATCACGGCCGGCGCGG
>JAWWAN010000389.1:0-4387 GCA_033721675.1 Rhodothermales bacterium
GCGAGGCTGCCATCCCTCGTTTACCCCTCCTGTCCTCCCCTTTGCATGGGGAGGGACTTGGGGGGAGACGCGGTGCCGGTTATCCGCCGGCCTGCGCAGGTTCGGCGAGGCGTTCCTCCAGCACGGGCCTGAGCACGCGCCACACGTTGTCGGCCACGATGCGGTGCCCCTCGGCAGTGGGGTGGATGCCGTCCGGGAGGTTCAGCGAGGCGATGCCGCCGACGCCTTCGAGCAGGAAGGGGATGAGGGCGGCGTCGTTCTCGGCGGCCAGCTCCGGGTAGAGGTCGCGGAAGCGCGCCGTGTACTGGGGGCCGAGGTTTGGGGGCACCTGCATCCCGGCCAGCACGATGGCGGCCTCCGGGTAGCGCGCGCGCGTGGTGTCGATGATGGCCTGCAGGTTGCGCTTCGTCGCGCCGAGGTCGGTGCCGCGCAGGCCGTCGTTGCCGCCGAGTTCGAGGATGAGCACGTCCACGCGGTCGCGCAGGAGCCACCCGATGCGGCGGAGGCCGCCGGCCGTGGTCTCGCCGCTGACGCCGGCGTTCTGCACGTCGACGGGCCAGCCCAGGGCGTCGGCTTTCTGCTGGAGGAGGGCCGGGAAGGCCTGGTCGAGGTCGAGGCCGTAGCCGGCGGCGATGCTGTTGCCGAGGACGAGGACGCGCAGCGTGCCGTCCGGGGTGGCGGGGGGCGGAGGCGCGGCCGCGTCCGTCCGGGCCTCGGCGCCGGGGCCGGGGTCCGGCTCGCTCGGTTCGGGCTCGCCGCCGCAGGCAGCCAGCAGCAGAACCCAGGACAGCAGCAGCGGGTATAGCGGGCGGTTTGTTCGTCGCATCGTGGCGGGCACGTTCAGAAATGATCTCTCTGGCCGATGGAAGACGCCGTCGTGCTCGACGTCGAGCAGCTAACGAAAACCTATCGCAGCGGGTCCCGCGCGCTGACCGTGTTGGACCACGTCTCGTTCCGGGTGCGGGCCGGCGAGACGCTCGCCATCGTCGGCCCCTCGGGCAGCGGCAAGACGACGCTGCTCGGCCTCTGCGCCGGCCTCGACGTCCCCACCGAGGGCCGCGTCCGCCTGGGCGGCACCGACCTCGGGGCGCTCTCCGAGGACGAACGCGCCGAGGTGCGCAACCGCTCGGTCGGGTTCGTCTTTCAGACGTTTCAGCTCATCCCGACGCTCACCGCGCTCGAAAACGTGATGGTGCCGGCCGAGCTGCGGGGCGACCGGAGCGCGCGCCCGCACGCCGTGAGCCTGCTCGAACAGGTGGGCCTGGGCGACCGGCTCGACCACTACCCGGCGCAGCTCTCCGGCGGCGAGCAGCAGCGCGTGGCGCTCGCCCGCGCCTTCATCAACCGCCCCGCCATCCTCTTCGCCGACGAGCCCACCGGCAACCTGGACGCCGAGACCGGCCAGACCATCGAGACGCTCCTGTTCGACCTCAACCGGACGGCAGGCACCACGCTCGTCGTCGTCACCCATGACCTCGACCTCGCGGCCCGCACCGAGCGCGTGCTGCGCCTCCGGGGCGGCCGTCTGGTCTCCGACGAAGCGCCGGGCAACACCTCCCTCCGGGCCATCGCCTCCTGACGCGCGGGCCGCGCCCCTCGCCGAGGTGCCGATCCGTGCCGCCCGCCCCTCGCCTCCCGACTTCCTGATTCACCCTTTACCCGTCAGCAACCGATGGACGCTTGGACCTGGAAAATGGCATGGCGCGACAGCCGGGGGAGCCGGCGGCGCCTGCTGCTGTTCCTCTCGTCGATGGTGCTCGGCGTGGCGGCGCTCGTGGCGATCAACTCGTTCGGAGACAACCTCGAACGCGCCGTCGACGAGCAGGCCCGCACCCTCCTGGGCGCCGACCTGAGCATGGAGAGCGACTTCCCGTTCGACGACGAGACGGAGGCGCTCATCGACTCGCTCGGCGGGCGGCAGGCACGCCGCGTCTCGTTCAACTCGATGGCCTATTTCCCGAAGAACGGGAAGTCGCGCCTCGCCACCGTGCGCGCCCACGACCGGGGCGGATATCCGTTCTACGGCGCCGTCGAGACGATCCCGCCGGAGGCGGCCCGCTCGTATCTGGAAGGCCGGAACGCACTCGTCAGCGGGACGCTCATGGAGGAGTTCGACGTGGCCGTGGGGGATTCCGTGCAGGTGGGTGCGCTCCGCTACCGGGTGGCGGGCGAGATCGTGCAGGCCCCGCGCGAGACCACGGCCAACATGCTGGTGAGCCCGCGCGTCTACCTCCCCCTGGCCGCCCTCGACACGACCCTCACCGGCTTCGGCAGCCGCGTCGAGTACGAGGTCTTCTTCCGCTTCGACGACGGGCGCGACGCGGAGGCGATCCGCGAGGAACTGCGCGACTTCGCGCGGGCGCACGACGTCGGCTTCGACACGGTCCAGGAGGAGCGCCAGAACTGGGGCGAGGGGCTGCGCAACCTGTATCGCTTCCTCAGCCTCGTCGGCTTCATCGCGCTCCTGCTGGGCGGGCTGGGGGTGGCGAGCGCCGTGCACGTCTACGTCAAGCAGCGGCTCGAGACCGTCGCCGTGCTGCGCTGCGTGGGCGCCCGCGCGGCCCGCACGTTCTGGATCTACCTGATCCAGGCGGCCGCGATGGGCATCCTCGGGAGCCTCCTCGGGTGCCTCGCCGGGCTGGGCGTCCAGCTCCTGCTGCCTCGCCTCGTCGGCGACTTTCTTCCGGTCGATGTCGATTTCACCGTCTCGTGGCCGGCCGTCGCGGTGGGCTTCTTCGTGGGGGTGGCCGTGACGATCCTCTTCGCGCTGCTGCCGCTGCTCTCGGTGCGGCGCGTCTCGCCGCTGCGCGCGTTGCGCACGGCCTACGAGCCCGAACCCGGCCGCGACCCCTGGCGCTACGTGGTCTTCGGGCTGCTCGGGGCCGGGCTCGTCGGCTTCGCCGTCGTGCAGGCGCCGTTCCCGCTCGTCGGGCTCTGGTACGGCGGGGGCGTCGCCCTCGTCTTCGGGCTGCTGGCGCTGACGGCGAAAGGGCTGATGGCGCTCGTGCGGCGCTACTTCCCGTCGGGGTGGGCCTACCCGTGGCGGCAGGGGCTGGCCAACCTCTACCGGCCCAACAACCAGACCGTGCTGCTGATGCTGGCGCTCGGGCTGGGCACGTTCCTCATCATGACGCTCTTCCTCGTCGAGCGCTCGCTCCTCTCGCAGATCCAGGTGGCCGGCGGCGAGGGCCGCCCGGACGTCGTGATGTTCGACATCCAGCCCGACCAGATCGACGGCGTGCGCCGCATCGTCGCCGAGCAGGGCCTGGAGGTGCTCGACGAGTCGCCCATCGTCACGATGCGCATCCAGGCGATCAAGGGTGAGACGGTCGAGGCCCTCCGCGCGGACTCGACGCGGCGCGCCGGCTGGGCGCTCGGCCGCGAGTACCGCTCCACCTACCGCGACCAGCTCACCGAGACCGAAGAGCTGGTGGAGGGGACGTTCGTCGGCCGCGTCGAAGAAGAGGGAGCGGCCGTCCCCGTCACCGTCGAGCAGGATCTGGCGCGCAACGAGCTGGACGTCGCCCTCGGCGACACCATCGTCTTCGACGTCCAGGGCCTGCCCGTCACCACCGTCGTGGCCGGGCTGCGCGCGGTAGACTGGCAGCAGCTCCGCACCAACTTCTTCGTCGTCTTCCCGGCCGGGGTGCTGGAGGAGGCTCCGCAGATGCACGTGGTGATGACACACGCCGGCGGCGCCGAGGCCACGGCCCGGCTCCAGGCCGCCCTCGTGCAGGACTATCCCAACGTGGCCGCCATCAGCCTCGACCTCGTCCTCACCGTCTTCGACCGGATCTTCGGGCGCATCAACTTCGTGATCCGTTTCATGGCGCTCTTCAGCGTGCTGACGGGCCTGCTCGTGCTGGCGGGCGCGGTGCTGGTGAGCCGGTACCAGCGCATCGAGGAGAGCGTGCTGCTGAAGACGCTCGGCGCCTCGCGGCGGACGGTCTTCCAGATCCTGTTGATCGAGTACCTGTTCCTCGGCGTCTTCGCCACGGTGACGGGGCTGGCGCTGGCCTATGCCGCCAGCGGGGCGCTCGCCGCGTTCGTCTTCGAGACGCCGTTCGTGGCGGCGCCGGGGCCGGTGCTGCTCGCCGTCGTCGTCGTCACGGGGCTCACCGTCGGGATCGGGCTGCTCAACAGCCGGGGCATCTACAGCCGCCCGCCCCTCGAAGTCCTCCGCGCCGAGGCGTGATGCGCGTGCCCGCGCAGCGGCCGCGCAGCGAGGCGTAGCACGCGCCCCCGCGAATCCGAGAACACGCCGTGGAAGAACACCATTTCACCTGCCCGTACTGCTGGCAGACCATCTCGATGCTGCTGGATCTCTCCGTGGACGAGGCGACGTACACCGAGGACTGCGAGGTCTGTTGCCGTCCCATCGTCGTCC
>JAWWAN010000390.1:0-4374 GCA_033721675.1 Rhodothermales bacterium
CCTCGTGGCCGAAGCAGCCGGCGAAGGTCGGGCTCTGGGGCGTGGAGACGTCCACCATGTGGAGGCCACCGCCGCACGTCTCGCCGCCGCCGCCGCTGCCCACGATGTAGGCCGTCGCGGTCTCCTCGTTGATGACGATGTTGTGGGCGCTGGCGATCTGGTCGTAGTGCGCGTCCGCCTCGAACGTCACGGGGCCGTCCTCGACGTCGCGGAGGCGCGTCAGGTCGAAGATCTGCATGCCGTGCTCGCCCGCGCCGTCGGCGACGATGAAGACGTGGTCGGCGTAGACCTTCATGTCGCGCCAGGTGGAGCCGGGCGAGCCCTCGGTGCGGGGGAGGGTGCCGAGGTAGGCGGGGTGCGTGGGGTCGGAGAGGTCGAGGAAGGCAGTGCCTTCCATGTGGCCGATGAGGGCGTACTCGGTGCCCGTCTCGGCATCCGTCCAGCCCCAGACGTCGTTGAGGCGGACGCCCCGGTTCATCTCCATCACGTCGTTGGGCACGAAGGCCACGAGGTCTACGCGGCCGCAGCCGAACGCGGCGGCCTCGCCCTCGGTGCAGTTCACCTCGCCGCCGACGATGGGCGGCAGCGGCTCGGCCTCGGCGAAGACCAGCGTCTGGGCGCTCCACTGGTTGCCTTCGCGCTCCAGGATGGTCGCCATGCCTTCGCCGTAATCGGCGCGGGAGGCCCCGGCCACGGCGAGGTCGCCGTCGATGGCGAAGCTGCCGGCGAAGGAGTCACCCGGCTCGACGCCGTCGCCGGCCACCTCGTCGGCGTGCATCCAGCTCCCGTCGATGCGGTGGTAGTGGTGAAGCGTGCCCGCGAAGCCGCCCGCGCCGGGCGCGCCGATCCAGCCGTTGTCGCCCTCGAAGTGGAGGGCCTGCCCGAAGAAAGAGCGGGCCGGCTCCTCGCCGATCGGCTCGAAGCGGGCGATCTCGCTCCAGGCGCCCTCGCCATCCACGTCGAAGATCTGGACGAGGCCGGCGAGCTCGTTGGCGAAGGGCGCCGCGACGGCGACCTCGCTGCCGTTGAGCGCCACGGCCATGCCGAAGCGGTGGTTCGCCTCGGCGCCGGCGAGCTGAAGGCGCTCGGCCCAGCCGTCGCCCGCAGCCTCGAAGAGGTAGACGGCGCCGGTGGCCTGCGTGTGGAAGGGGGCTCCGACGGCGAGGCGGGGGCCCTCTACGGCCATCGCCGACCCGAAGCGCTGCCCCTCGGCGGCGTCGGAGGCCGTCAGCGTGGTGTGGTGCGCCCACCCGTCGCCCGCCGGGGCGAAGACGTGGACGGCGCCCGCGCGGTCGTTCGCGCCGGGCGTACCGACGTACGCGTGCGTGCCGTCGAAGGCGACGGTGGCGCCGAAGGCGTCGCCCTCGGCGGCGTCCGGCGCGGCCAGGCGGGCGGCCTGGACCCACGCCCCGTCGGCGCGGCGGACGAAGAGGTAGGCGGCGCCGCGGTCGTCGTTGGCCTGCGGGGCGCCCACGAGAACCGCGCCGGCGGCGGCAGCCAGGGCATCGCCGAAGCCGTCGCCGATGGCGCCGTCGTCGGCGGCGAGTACCGCCACCGTCTCCCAGGTGCCGTCCGCCGTCTGCTCGAAGACGTGGACGCGGCCGGGCTGGCTGAAGCTACGCGGCTCGCCGATGAAGACCGTCTCGCCGGAGACGGCGACGGCGCCGCCGAAGGCCGCGTCGTCGTTGGCCGGGGTGCCGAGCGCCGGAGCGGCGAGCAGCAGCGCGGCGAGGAAAGGAAAGATCCGTCGCATGATGTCCGAAATGCTGGTCGTAGAGAGAGGCCGGCACAACATACGACGCCGGGCGCGCGGCGTTTCCGCGTCCGTCAGCGGCGCACGGCGGTGCCGATGATGTGGGGCCGGACGACGGCGGCGGCCGGGATGGGGAGGTCGAAGTGGTCGTAGTGCACTTCGGCGAAGCCGGCGGCGTCGATCAGGCGGTGCGTCTCGCGGTCGGGCCGGCAGCCGTCGGCGAGGAGCTTCCAGAGGGGGCGGATGGCGCGCTGGTAGCGGCGGAGCCCGGTCCCCTCCGGGGCGGCCACGTGCTCGATGAACAGGAGCCGCCCGCCGGGGCGCAGCACGCGCTGCACCTCGGCCAGCGCGGCCTCCACGCTCGGCACGGAGCACAGCACGAGGGTGCTCACCACGGCGTCGGCGCTGGCGTCGGGCAGGCCGAGGTCGCCGGCCGTGGTGGTGCGCAGCGCGGCGTCGAGGCCGTGCCGGGCAGCCTGCTCCCGGATGAACGGGTGCATGTGCGGGTTCGGCTCGATGCCGATCCACCGGAGGCCGGGCGGGTAGTACGGCAGGTTCACGCCGGACCCCGGCCCGATCTCGACGACGGTGCCCGCGAGGTCTGCGAAGAGCGCCGTCTTGCGCGCCCCGTAGAGCTGGTGTTGCCGCCCGTCGCCGAGCGCCATCAGCCGGGCGAAGGCGCGCTGGTAGAGGCTCATGGCGGATCCGCTCGCGCGGCGCGTGAGATCGAAAGAGGCGAGGTCGAGAACCGACGCCGCCCCTGCGGCATCCCGGGCCGGCCGTGGGCTCTCGGAGGCACGCAACGAAAAACAGCGCACCGGGGTTGCCGGTGCGCTGCGTTTCGGGCGGGGACGACGCGCGTGCTACGCCTCTTTGGGCACGCGGATCTTCTGGCCGGGGTAGATCAGGTCCGGATCTTCGATGACCTCGCGGTTGGCCTCGAAGAGGGCGTTCCACTTGTTGGCGTCGCCGTAGTGCTCGCGGGCAATCTTCGAGAGCGAGTCGCCGCTCTGGATCTCGTAGAACGTGAACTCGGGCTCGTCGTCGGTCTCCTTGAGCACCACGAGGCCGTCGTCGTTGACTTTCTCGACGCCCTTGATGTTGCCGGCGAGGAGGACGGCCTTCTGCTTCGCCGCCCGCGAGGTGACGCTGCCGGAGAGCCAGACGGTGCCGTCCTTGTGATACACGTTGAGGTTCTCGACCTGGCCGCCGAGGGCGGTCTGGATGTTGCGCTCGATCTCAGGGCCTTCGTTGCCCTTCTTTACGTCTTTGCCGATGTTTTTTAAGAAGTCGAAGAGTCCCATGGCAGAGGCAGAAAGGATGGTGGTCGGGGGTCTGGAAAAGGCACCGACGGGTACCTGAGCGGAATATACGGGCACGAGGGGTGCCACGGGTGCGGCGGCGGTAGGTGGCCCGCTACGAAGCTGGAAAAAAGGGCCTCCCCGTCTGCTTTCGAGAGGCCTCAGCCGCCGGGCCGGTGCACGACGAGCCACCTGGAGGCGGGCGGAGGGGGGCTTTCACAAGGCCGTTACGCTGCCCCGGCACCGCGCCCTTGACGCCCCGTGCAGCCCCGGTTACTCTCTACTCCCAGCATCCGCTCACCCAACCTGCGAGGCGCTCATGTCCATCGCCAAAGTCATCGAAGTGCTGGCCGAAGGCGCGACCATCGAGGAGGCCGTCGAGTCGGCCGTATCGGAGGCGTCCAAGACGGTCAAGAATATCCGCCACGTGTACGTCAACGAGGTGCAGGGCATCGTCGAGAACAACAGCGTCGCCAAGTACCGGGTCAACGCGAAGGTGACGTTCGTGGTGGGCGACTGACAGCCCGCCGCCCCGCCTCGTCAGGAGGTGCCCTTCATCGCCTTGCGGAAGGTGGCGGGGTCCCGCAGGAGGTCGAGGGCCGCGCGGTACGGGGCGTCGTGCTCCAGCCCGGCCCGGATCTGGTCCGTGGGGCCGGCATAGCGGGCCGTGATCTCGGCGCGCAGCAATTCCTTGAGGCGCGGCGCGTACCGCTCGAAGTCGGCCTGCTTCGCCTTTGCGACGGCCGCCCGCAGGGCGCGCACCTCGTCGTCGGTGCCGGCATAGCCGGCGGCGCGGAGGGCGTCGGCGAGGTCGTCCACCTCGCGCTCGGCGGCCGTCCGGTAGCTGAAGTCCTCGGCGTCGAGCCAGTCGCGGAACTCGCGCAGCACGGCGTCGAGGTCGAGGGCGACCGTGGGCTCGGGCCGGAAGAAGCGGTCCTCCGGCGTGGCGGCCGTGTCGCGGGGCGCCGGCGCGGGCAGCTCGGCGCGATGGACGGCGGCGTAGTGGTTGGCGAAGAAGAAGAACGCAGCCCGGCGGCGCAGGGCGGCCTCCAGTTCGCTCTCTTCTCCGCGCGAGACGAGGACGTCCGGCTCGATGCCCTTGCCGTCGCGCACGGCCCGCCCGCCCGCCGTGCGGAACGTGCGGCGGAGCGAGTCGGGCACGGCGGCGGGGCCGCCGTCGGCGCGGTAGTCGATGGCCTGGATGGAGCGGCCGCTGGGGATGTAATAATGGGCCGTGGTGATCTTGAGCGACGTGTTGTAGGGGAGGGGGCGGACGACCTGCACGAGCCCCTTGCCGAAGCTGGGCTGCCCGAGGACGAG
>JAWWAN010000391.1:0-4371 GCA_033721675.1 Rhodothermales bacterium
CGTCCGCCACGGGCCGCGTGGAGGCCATCGACTCGTGGCGGCCCGGCTGCCCCCGGAAGTACCGGAGCCGCCCGGCGGCGTCCACGACGATCTCCAGCGGATAGGCCACCTGCTCGCGCCCATCCCATGCGGAGAGCAGCACCTCGTCGAGGTCGGTGGTGCGCATCCAGAACTCGACCGTGAAGGCGGCGCGCGCGCCGAGATCGGGCAGGGCGCTGCGGCGGAGGCGCCATGGAGCCCCGCTCCCCTGGAAGGCGAGCACGAGGTTGTCGCGCGCACGCACGGGTTCGACGAGGCGGACGGGCCGTTCCTCGCGCAACCCCTGCCGCACGGCGAAGCGACCCCGGCCGTCGCGCTCGGCACGCAGCACCGGCACCACGGCCCAGTGCGAGGCGCCGATGCTGCCGGCCACCTCGGCCTGCAGCACGATCTCTACCGCGCCGTCGAGCAGGGTCGGAGGACGCACCAGATAGGCATTGCTCCCCTCGCGGAAACGCTGCACGTCCATCTCGATGCGTCCGTGACCCCGCCGCAACGCCGCCGCCCCGGCAAGACGCCATTGCGGTGGCAGCTCCACCACGACGGCGCCCAGGGCACGCTGCCCCTCCCAGTGGGCGAACAGATTGGTGCGCTGGCCGCGCTGCACCTCGGCGGCGCTCCACAGGGCCGTGAACTGCGCCTGGGCCGGGCCTACCGCCACGGCGGCGGCCAACCCGGCGCAGAGCAACGCCGCAGTGAAACGTGCAGAGAACAACCGAAAAGGCATGAGCAAGGGGGTGGGAACAGCCGGAAGCGGGCGCGCAGCGACGCACCGGAGCGGCTGCGCAGGGTGGGAAGCGAGATTACGTGAACGTTGAAAATAGCCGACGGATTCCGCCCTGTCAAACCGCTTCGTCACGGTTCTGGGCCGAGCGGTTACCATCCAGTCAATGTTGCAGGTATCCGCCCGGCCCCTTCGCTCGTTAGATAGAAAGCAGGCAGAAACCGGCTATACCGGCTTCTACCCCCGCATTCGCACCCGATGTACCCGCCCATATCATTGCCATGTCCGACCGTCGCTATCCCGATCTGCCCACCGCGGGCCGCTATCGAGGAGACGGCGCCCAGCCCAGCAGCGGCATGACCGTGCGCGCCCCCGAGGCACCCTCCCCCGCCGACCATTCCGGCGCGACGGGTCCCCGGACCTACCGCCTCCTCTACAACCAGTCGAAGGGCCTCTACCGGCTCTACGCGGGCGACGACGCGGCGGCCCCCGGCTTCACGGAGTTGGAGCGGTACCCGAACGCCATCGAGCTGAAGACCACGCTACGCCACTGGCCCAACCTCCTGCGCTTCGTGGTCTACGAAGACCGGGACACCGGCGCCGTGCTCATGGATCGCCTCGCCAATCTCTCTGCGAACTGGATCGATGAGGGGCACTTCGATCGATTCATCCTCTTCAACGACGCGAGCGACGCCGAGCGCTACGCGAGCGCGCGCCGCGAGGCCCTGTCTGAATCCACAGCATCCGGCAGCCAGAAGTCTGCTGCCTGATCGAGGGCCACCTCCCGGTTCGGGATTGCGAGATTCCCTCTGCGGGATCGGGCGCACCCGGGCCGTTGCATATCCCCCCACGCCGTGTCTTCCCGCCCGGGAAGGCACGGCGTTCTGCATTCCGCCTCCCTCCAGATCCCGGCCTGCCCGCGCGCCAAGCGAACGCGCTGTACCGTATCTTGTGAGTCCTCCGCCATGCACACCAAACAGGTTCGGCACGACGATGAAGCTCGGGATGATTGGTCTGGGGAAGATGGGCGCCAACATGAGCCGGCGGCTGCTGCGCGGCGGCCACAGCGTGGTCGGCTACAACCGCTCGGAGGAGCCTATCCGGGATCTGGAGCGCGACGGCGGGGAGGGCGCCGCCTCGTTGGAAGACCTCGTCGCCCGCATCGACGCGCCGCGCCACGTCTGGATGATGATCCCCGCCGGCGCCCCGGTAGACGAGACCATCGAAACCCTGCTGCCGCTGCTCGACGCCGGAGACGTGCTCGTGGACGGCGGAAACACGAACTACAAAGACACCCTCCGCCGCGCCGAGGCGGTACGCGAGGCCGGACTGCACTACGTGGATGCCGGCACCAGCGGCGGCATCTGGGGCCTGGAGGAAGGATACAGCCTGATGGTGGGGGGCGCGCCGGAGGCCGTGGAGCGCCTGCGGCCCGTACTGGAGACCCTCGCCCCCGCGCCGGACCGGGGCTGGGGCCACGTCGGGCCTTCCGGCGCCGGCCACTTCGTCAAGATGATCCACAACGGCGTCGAGTACGGCATGATGCAGGCCTTCGCCGAAGGCTTCGCCGTAATGGAGGCCAAACACGAGTTCGACCTCGACCTCCAGCAGGTGGCCGAGGTCTGGCGCCACGGCAGCGTCGTCCGCTCCTGGCTGCTCGACCTCGCGGCCCGCGCCCTCGCCGACGACCCCGCCCTCGACGGCCTCGCACCCTTCGTGCCGGACTCCGGCGAGGGCCGCTGGACCGTCAAGGAAGCCATCGACCTCGACGTGCCGGCGCCCGTGATGACGCTCGCGCTCGTCGAGCGGCTTTCTTCGCGCGAGGACAACTCGTTCGCGTACCGGCTGCTCTCGGCCCTGCGCAATCAGTTCGGCGGCCACGCCACCAAGCCGGCCGAGCCGTAGCGAGGGCGAGGGAGGCGGCGAACCAGGGCGACGGCGCGTCTCCCCCCGCAGCCCCCCCGCCCCACGCCGCCCTTCACGCTCCGCCTCACAGACGCCCTGCCATGCCCGACCTCGAACCCCACCTGTTCGTCATCTTCGGCGCTTCGGGCGACCTCACCGAGCGCAAGCTACTGCCGGCGCTCTACCGCCTCGTCCGCGAACACGACGGCGCCTCGCCCTGCTACGTCCTCGGCGTGGCCCGCAGCGCCCTCTCCGACGACGACTTCCGCGAGCAGGCCCGCGACGCCCTCACAGACGCCGACGACGGCGACGGCCGCCTCCCCGCGTGGATCGACGGCCACGTCTTCTATGAGAGCCTCGGGCGGGACGCGCCGGACTACGACGGGCTCCGCGCGCGCATCGAGGCGCTGGAAGCCGAGCACGGCCTCCCCGGCAACCGGGTGTTCTACCTCGCCCTGCCGCCGGCCACCTACCCGAAGACCATCGAGGCCCTCGGCGAGCACGGCCTCCACCGGAGCGATGGATGGACGCGCCTCGTCGTGGAGAAGCCCTTCGGGCGCGACCTCGAATCGGCCCGGAAGCTCAATGCGCTCATCCACCGGCACTTCGACGAGCACGCGGTCTACCGGATCGATCACTACCTGGGCAAGGAGACCGTCCAGAACCTGCTCGCCTTCCGCTTCGCCAATCTGCTCTTCGAGAGCGTCTGGAACCGGGACCGCATCGCGCAGGTCGAGATCACCGTCGCCGAAGACCTCGGGCTGGCGGGGCGTGCGGGCTACTACGACCGCGCCGGCGCCCTCCGAGACATGATCCAGAACCACCTCACGCAGCTCTTCACGCTCGTCGCCATGGAGGTGCCCTCCGCCTTCGAGGCCGACGCCATCCGCCGCGAGAAGATCAAGGTCTTGGATTCCGTGACGCCGCTCGACCCGCGCCGCGACGTCGTCTTCGGCCAGTATGTGACCGGGACGGTGGACGGCGAGGCGGTGCCCGGCTACCTCGACGAGAGCGACCTCGACGGCGCCTCCTCGACCGAGACGTTCGTGGCGCTGCGCCTCTCGGTGGAGAACTGGCGGTGGCAGGGCGTGCCGTTCCTGCTACGCACGGGCAAGCGCCTCCCGCGCCGCCTCACCCAGGTGACGGTCCGCTTCCGCCGGGCGCCCGTCTCGCTCTTCCAGCCCTTCGAGGCGTCGTGCCGCGTCAGCGCCAATGTGCTGCGCATCACGCTCCAGCCCGACGAAGGGTTCGACCTCCAGTTCGAGGTCAAGCGCCCCGGCGAGCCCTTCACGCTGGAGACGCAGCGCTTCCGCTTCCGCTACGAAGACACCTTCGGCCCCCTGCCGGACGCCTACGAGACTCTCCTGGGTGACGTCATCGAGGGCGACCAGACGCTGTTCGTCCACGCCGACGAGGCCGAGGCGTCGTGGCGGCTCTACGCGCCGATCCTGGAGGACCCGCCCGAGCCCCAGCCGTACCCGGCCGGGTCGTGGGGTCCGCAGGCCGCCGCCCGCTTCCTCTCGCCCGCCTACGAAGGGCTCGACGCCGCCGAGCCCCCGCTGCCCCTGCCCACCTGACGCCCCCCCTTGCCCTCTCGGAGAACCGACCCATGGCCTGCTTCGCCTCCGCCCAGCGCCGGGCCGCCGGGGTGCCGGTGCGTCCGGCACCGCCCGCCTTCCGGCCGCGCCCGGCCGACCCCGCAC
>JAWWAN010000392.1:0-4369 GCA_033721675.1 Rhodothermales bacterium
CTCGGGGGGGAGCACGAACCAGTGGAGCGCCGCCGCCACGGCCAGGAAGGGGGCGAAAGGGACGTGCGACGTCCGGGTCAGGCGGCCCATCAGCAGGCCGGCCAGCCCCAGCAGGCCGCCGGTCAGCACGGCCAGGTAGACCACCCACAGGCCGGCCCAGCCGAGGTAGAGGCCCATCACGGCGGCCAGCTTGACGTCGCCCATCCCGAGCCCTACCCGCCCCGTCGCGAGCCGGCTGCCTTCCCGGACGAGCAGCAGCAAAACGCCGGTGGCGAGGCTCGCCAGCAGGACGCTGGCGGCCGAGCCGATCCCGGCCCAGAGCCCCAACGCCAGCCCGAGCAGGGCGCCCGACCCGGCCAGCCGGTTCGGAATCACACCGTGGCGCCGGTCGATCTCGGCCGCCGCGATCAGCAGCGCGGCCAACACGGCATCCCGCAGCCACTCGGCCGGGCCGGCGGCGGTACACAGCAGCCCCCCGAAGACCAGTGCGGTCACGGCCTCGACAATGAGGTACGAGGGTGGGATCGGACGACGGCAGGCGGCGCAGCGGCCGCGCAGCCATGCGTAGGATAGCACGGGTACCTTGTGCGCCCAGGCGATGGCCTCTCCACAGCGCGGGCAGCACGAGCCGGGGCGCACCACCGAACGCCCGGCCGGAAGCCGGTGGATGACGACGTTCAGGAAGCTCCCGGCGCAGGCGCCCACGATCCCCGCTATCAGATAGGCTCCTGCCGGCATGACCGCGCCCTCGTTCCCTGACAAATGGTTCGCTGCCAAGGTCGCGATGCGCTTCGTGCGTACCATGAAGCGCACCTGTGGAACAGATGAGCCTCCGGTGAGCAGTGCATGAATACCTCCCATGGAAAGCCAGAGCGAACGGGGGTAGCCTGTGGCAAGCGGAGGGGCCCTGCCGGCAGCGATAGGACGATGCGGCCCGAGGGCAAAGCCCGACCGACCCGTGGAGCGGTCACGGGCGCTGAGGAGGCCCCGGGGCGTTCACCAGGCGGTACCCGACCCCGCGCACGGTCTCGATCATCGCCTCGCGCCCGTGCGGACGCAGCTTGCGGCGCAGGTTGTAGACGTGGACGTCGAGGATGTTGGTCTCCGTCTCGTAATCGATCCCCCAGACCTGTTCGAGGAGGGCATCGCGGGTATGGCAGACGTCGGCCTCCTGCATGAGGAACGCCAGCAAGTCGAATTCGCGGGCGGTCAGTTCGAGCGGGTGCTCGTCGATGGAGCACCGCCGGGTCGTGCGGTTGAGGGCGAGCGCTCCCACGCGCGTCGCGTCGTGGGTGCTCGGGGGCGGAGCTACTCGGGGCAGCAGCGTCACCGGAGCGCCCCCGGCCGGCCGGAGGCTGTCGTCGGAAGCAACTCGGGGCACGGTATGCCGCCGGTGGGCGATCAGCACGGCCTGGATCTGCACCGGGTTGAACGGAGGCGTCACGACGGCATCGGCCCCGATGACGAGGGCGGCGACTTCCTCGGCCCCTCCTTCCTCGCACAGCACGATGACCGGCACCGTATGGCGCCGCGCGGCCGCCTTGAGCGCCAGCAGAGAGGGGATGGCCCGCTCGCCCCATGGGACCACGGTCGCCGCCGCGCCCTGCAGCAGAGCATGGCGCTCTCCCGCTGAAAGCTGAAGTAGCCGGGCCGGCTGCAACGGGCGCAGTTCGTGGCGGGACGGCCAGTGCCGCCTCATCTCCTGGTAGAGTCCGTCCTGCTCCGAGCACAGATAGACGCAGGCTGAAGCAGCGGGTGGCGCGGAGGCCGCAGGTCGATTCGCGATCATGGTGCCGGTGCCGATGCGTTGGAGGACGCGGCGCGACGAGCAGGGCGGCGAACCCCGTTCGGGGCCGGGCACCGGGGGGGGATCCGGAGCCTCGGGCACCCTACAGGAGCCGGGGCCGCACTGCCCATCGGGGGGGTGGCTTGAGCATACGGTAGCCCGGTCTTGCCAACCAAGGAATCCGGCCCCGGTTGAGCGAGCGAACCGTTCGTTCGGTACGCTCAGACGTGGAACACTGCGCGGCAGAGGGCCACTTTCTCGCAGGAGCCGCCGCCTCGGGACGCCCTGCCCGGCGCCAGCGCGAGGAGGTCAGACGGTGGGGCTTCTGCACTCGCGCCCCGGGAGATCCGGAGAAGGGAGCGGGAATCCCTTCTCCGGATTTCGGAGCCGCCTCCAGCGCGTTCCGGTGGATCACGGACAAGGATCTGCCGGGCGGGTATAGAGAGGGGGGATGCCGCCTTCGTCAGACCGGTGGATGGCAATGCGTGACTGCTCGGCGTTCTGCGCTCCGGTAGCTCTTTTGCTCCTCGCCAGCCTCGGGGGGGTGCCCGAGCGGCCCGCCACGCTGCCAGCGTCTGGCGCCGCGGCTTCGTCTTCGACCGTTCGGGCGGAATGGAGTGGGCCGGGGAGGCGGGGAGGGGGTCACCGGGTGGCCGTGGGAGGTCGGGCTCAGGCGCATCCGGCACCTCGGCCGGCGTCTGCGCGTCGCTGGCAGGTCGTATCGTTGGTCCTCGCCCTGCTGCTGGCCGTGGCCATCGGCATGGCTCTGCGCAGCCACCACCTGCTGCGGGCCGAGCGCGTGGCGCGGCGGGGTGCGCGGCTGGCATCGCCGTCCGAGCCGCTGCCGGTGCGGCGGTTGGCCTACCTGCACGCCGTGCTGGAGCGCCCGCACGACGTGGTCGCGCTGATCCGCACGGCGGCTCCGGCGCTCGCACGCCGGCTGGAGAACGACCGGTTGCGGGGTCAAACGGATCTGTACCGCTGCGTGGCGGCGATAGAGCAGGTGGTGGAAGGGCGGGTGCTGGGCAACCCCGAGGACGCCGTTCGCATCGATCTCTCCCGCTACTTCAGGCGGCGGCGATGGGCGTGGCCACGCTCGGAAGCGGCATGGCGACGGCACTTCTCGAAGCATCCTCCGAGTGCGTAGCGCGCGTGTCGCGCCGCGTCTGCCGTCATCGCTCGTAGGCGGGGGCCAACGCCTGCGTGATGGCGATGATGAGGTGGTCCTTGGCGATCTCCACGGGGGGAAGCTCATCGAACGGAACGAGCGCAGGGTTGGTCTTCGCCGCCACATCCTTGACCGGGCCGTAGGTCCATCCCTGGGCCAGCCGCTCCGCGCGCCACCGCTCGTGCTGGCGGCCCGGCGTCGGGTCGTGCAGGGCGAGGCGGACCGCTTCGGTCGTGCTCTCGCGCTCCCACGTCGCGTCCTCCCAGGCCGGGCTGACAGGCTGGCCATTGACCCGTTGCCACGCTCGCATGGCCTCGTGTGCGACGGTGGCGATGTGTTCTAGCTCCTGTGTGCTCATCGATGTCGTGTAGTCGGTTGGATGGGGGGGCGCCGGAGTCCCGCGCAAGACGGAGTCATATAACGCCGGCGGCAAATCCCATGCAAGGAACGGGCGAGGCGGCTCGGGCATGCGGTGGTCGTTCTGGCTCGGGGTGCGTATCCTGGGAGGCCAGCCCTTCTGATTCCGCCCGTCATGCCGGACGTGCTCAACCTGGCGGCCTTCATCAAAGACACCCGCGCCGTGGGGCCGGGGGTGCGGGATGCCGTGTGGGTGCAGGGCTGTACCATCGGGTGTGCGGGATGCGGCAACCAGGCGTTCCTGCCGCACGTCCCGCGCCGGCGGATGCCCGTGGCGCAGGTGGTGCGGCACCTGCGGCGGCGGCGCGCGGTCATCCGAGGTCTCTCCGTCCTCGGCGGCGAGCCGACGGAGCAGGCGGCGCCCGTGGCGGCCCTCCTCGAAGGGGCGCACGCCCTCGGCCTGGACACGGTCGTGTTCACGGGCCGGCTCTACGAAGACCTGCAAGGCGACCCCGACCCCGCGATCCACCGCCTGCTGGCTGCCACCGACCTGCTCATCGACGGGCCGTACGTGGCGGCCGAGCGCGACCCGTCGCTGCGGTGGCGCGGCTCGCGCAACCAGCGGCTGCTGTGTCTGGGTGAGGCGATGCAGGGCCTCCGGCCCGGCGCTGCCGATCCGGCCGCCGAAGTCATCGTCAGCGTCGGCGGGGCCGTTGTCAACGGGGTGGCGCGGCTGCGGATGGGGCCGCGCGGGGCCGGCGCCGGGCCGGTTATCGAATCCTGATACCGCTCGTCGATTCGTGCTTCCGTACCGGACGGCCGCGTGGTATCGTGCAGCGAGGAGGGTCCCGGCGGTCGGGGCTCGGGTGAGGCAACCCGTAGACGGACATGGGCCGTGGTATCGTCATCCGGTGGGGCGCGCGCGTGCTGGCGCTCGCCGGGATCGGCCTGCTCGCCGGCTGCTCGTGCGGCTTTCAGATGGCGAACCGGCTCGACAGCGCCCCCCGCGTGCGGTTCGTCGCCAGCCCTCTCGTCAACGAGACCAACGCCGTCGCGGC
>JAWWAN010000393.1:0-4365 GCA_033721675.1 Rhodothermales bacterium
CGCCGCCGGGGCCGTGCTCGTCACCGAGGCCGGCGGGCGCGTGACCGACTATCGGGGCGGCGCGGCGTTTCTCTTCGGCCGCCAGGTGCTGGCCTCCAACGGCCTCATCCACGGTGCCATGCAGGACGTCCTGCACCCGATGTGCGGGGCCACGCGCTGAGGCGCCGAACTATTTTCCGTCTTTTCAATAATAGTTGAAACGAAGGCCGCTATACTGCACCGACGGCGCCGCCCGGCGCCCCTCGATCCACCTCTCAGCACGCTGCCGCCACGATGCCGGAGCCCCTCGATGCTACGCCGCCCGACCCGCCCCGCGATGCGAGGGCCGGCGCGGACGCGCTGAGCCCGAGCCACCAGGACGCCCTCGAACGCTTCATCCTGTTCTGGGGCGAGATGGCCTCCAGCTGGGGCATCAACCGGACCATGGCGCAGATCCATGCCCTCCTCTATGCCATCGAGGAGCCGCTGGACACGGATGCCATCATGGAGCGCCTGCAGATCAGCCGGGGCAACGCCAACATGAACCTGCACGCGCTGATGAACTGGAACCTCGTCCGCAAGGTGCACCAACCCGGCTCGCGCAAGGACTTCTTCACGGCCGAGAAGGACGTCTGGGTGATCACGGCGCAGATCATCGCCGAGCGCGAGCGGCGGGAGATCCGCCCGGTGATGCAGCAATTGCAGGAATGCAAGGACATCCTCACCGGCGACGGCGGCGCCTGCGCCGACCTCGACGCGCCCGAGCAGCAGTTCTGCGAGCGCATCGACAACCTGCGCGAGCTGATGGACGTCTTCGACGGCTTCTCGCGGGCCTTGCTCCCCTTCGTCCAGCGCCGCAACGCCCCGATGGTGCGCCAGCTCATCCGGCTGGCCGAGACGATGCAGGGCGGCCCCGAGCCGGAATCGTGAGCCGGTGCCGATGACCACCAAGCACACCGGCGACCGGGGGGAGGCGCTCGCGGCGGCCTACCTCGAAGAACACGGCTACCGCATTCTGGAGCGCAACTACCGCTACGAGCGCGCCGAGGTGGACCTCGTCTGCTTCCTCCCGGCTGAGGATTACCGGCGTGGTGGCGTGCTGGTATTCGTGGAGGTCAAGACCCGCACCGGGCTGGGCTTCGGGCGCCCGGAGGAGGCCGTCGATGAGGCCAAGCAGCGCCAGCTACGCCACGCCGCGCGGGCCTACCTCTACGAGTCCGGCCTGGAGGGCGCTCCCGCCCGCTTCGACGTCGTGAGCGTGCTGCTCGAACCGGGCGCCAGGCCCACCTTCGAGCACTTCGAGAATGCCTTTAGCTGAGGGCAGGTCCGCTCCTGTGGTGCAAAGCGATCAGAGGGCGGGGTCTATCCAGCGTCGTCCTCCCGGCCATCGAACGGAACAGGAGGGCGCGGCCGGACGCGACGCTGTCATCCCGAGCGAAGTCGAGAGCCTGCCCTGAGCCTCGTCGAAGGGGATCTCGCCCGTTCAGATTGGCGCCAGCCCACGCCGGCGAGATCCCTCGGCGGCCGCCCTCCGGGCCTACGCTCGGGATGACGACGAGGGTGCTCCGTCAGCGCAGGCAGAGGTATCACCGGGCCTTCGCGACCACGCCGTTGTGCGCCTTGATGTGGCCGGCGCGCAGGATCTCGAAGCCGTGGTCGTAGGCGTACTTGCCCATCTGGCGGACGTCCATCAGCTCGCGGTAGCCGTAGTTCATCAGCTCGCCCATCGCCAGGTAGAACGCCTTCGAGCGGAGCTGGCGGCGCGGCGTGGTCATCACGGCGTAGCCGCCGGGCTTGAGGAAGCGGCGGTGGAAGTCGAAGACGAGCGGCTTGTACGCGTCGGGGAAGTGCTCGATGAGGCCCACGGAGAGGACGATGTCGAACTCGCGCCCGTACCGGAGGTCCCGGATGTCAGCCACCTCGAAGTCGATGGCGAAGTCCTCCCGGCGGTAGACGGCCGGCGCCCCGGTGGCGGGGTCGGTGCCGAGGAAGGGGTAGGCGGCCGGGAAGTTGCCGAAGCGCTCGGTCTCGCAGAACGCATCGTAGTCGACGAGGACGGCGTGGCCGCGCGGGTACATCGCGAGGAGCTGCATGGCCTCGTACCCGTCGGCGGCGCCGAGGAAGAGGATCTCGGGCCGCTCGACGTCCAGCCCCTCGAAGAGCGCCCGTTTGCCGCGCGGGTCCCAGACGGCGTCTTCGGTGCGGTGGACGTGGTTCCAGATGCGGAGCTGGAGGAGTTCGCCCATCACCTCGCGCGCCCCGGCCAGGTTCATCGCCTTGAGATGCCGGGCGAGCGCGGTCTGCAGGCGGGCTCCCTCGGCGTCCGGGTCCTTGACGAAGAGCGAATGGAAGTGCCGGTTGAAATGCGCCCACTGCACGGGCACCGGCATCTCCTCGCCATGGGTCTGCTCCCAGGCCCGCCGCCGCTTCGAGAGGTTCTCGACGAGGTAGGGCCGCCCGAGGTCTTTCCAGGAGAGGGCCGCCCAGTCCGTCTCAGACACGTCCACGAAGACGTCCGGCGGCGTGGTGCGGAGGTCGTAGCGGTACGTCGGCATCACGCCCGTAGTGCCGATCTCGGGGAGCGTCTGGGGCAGGGCGTCCATGGCAGGGGGGCAGGCGGGGAACGGAACGCGACGCGCCGGCGGTGCTCACTCGTCCGGGCGGTAGTCGCGGGGGAGGTCGTCGGCGACGCGGGAGCGGCCCCATTGACCATACATGGTAACCGCGTAGGGATCCAAAAAGTGCCCGGTCGAGAGGACGTCGGCCGCGCCGTGCGGGAGGACGAGCCACGAGGTATAGTCGGCGGCCGGGGTCGGGGCGCCGCCGCCGGGGAGGGTGGCCGAGTGCTGCGGGCCGGCATCCGGCCAGTAGATCACGTGGAGCGGGGCGGCGGTGACGAGGCGGTGGTACGTGCCGTCCGGGCGGAGCCGCACGGCATCGGTGCCGGCCGGGCGGCTCTCCAGGGCGTCGTACTCGAAGCGGAGGGCGAGGCGGATCTCGAATCCGTCGCGCTCGGCGGTCTCCATGCCGCCGCTGAGCAGGGCCGCGAGGAAGTGGCGCGGCGAGCCTTCGTAGGCGTCGCGGCGGCGGCGCTCCCACCGGCGCGCCTCCCGCCGGTTGCGGGGTTCGAGCGTTTCGAAGCGCGGCAGGCCCCGGTAGCGCAGCGTCTCGGCATCGTTGCGGAACTCGATCAGGTGGTACGTGATGCGGTAGCCGAGCGCCTTGTTCTCGATCTCCAGCGGGGCCGACGCCTCGGCCACCAGCACGCGCCCGTCTTCGCTGACGCCGAAGACGAGCACGTCGGGGTTGAGCAGGGTGCAGTGCGTGGCGTTCGGCGTCTCGCCCAGGAAGAGGCGCAGGAACTGGCGCATGTGGAAGAGCCACTCGGATGGCTCCTCCGAGCGCGCGATGCGCCGCAGGGCCGGCCCGCCCCGGTCCGCCGCGATCACGACCTCGTCGAGCGAGACGACGATGGGGGGGAGGCGGACGTCGAGCCGCACGGTGTCTGGCCCGGCGGGATCCAGCTCGTGGACGAAGAGGGCATAGCCGAGGTGCGAGGCCACGACGGTGAACGGCTCGCCGGCGGGGAGGGGTCCGAGGGAGAAGCCCCCGTCGGCGCGCGTCGTCGTGCCGGTGAGCGTGTGGGCGAGGAACACGTTCACGTCGGCGAGCGGGGACCCCGTGTCGGCCGCCACCACACGCCCCTCGACGAGGCGGTGCGCCTGCGCCGAGGCCGCCGGCGCGGACCACGCCATCAGACCGAGCAGCACCGCCCGTATCCACCCTGTTGGTCCCATCCCCCGCATGCGTCCATGATCGTGCGGACGGCGAAAAAAATGCAAGGTGAAAAACGAGGGCGTCGCAGGAGGCCAGGTGGCCTGGCGGAGGCGAACCCGCGTGCCCGGCACGCCGCTCGGCACCACGGCGGTGACCTCCGGGCGGGGCTGCGTCAGGCTGCCCGTGCTCGTATCCGGGTGCCGGTGAACGGCTTCGCGCGGAACAGAATCATGTTGAACCGGCGCTCGATGACGAGCTCCTGTGGGGTGGCCGCCCGGGGGAGCAGGTGCGTCCAGGCGATATCGACGGCGGTGTCGATCATCTGGCCGGATGAAAAGCGCTGCCCGTGTTTGAAGACGTGCAGCGACCAGGCGAGTCCGCCGGCCAGCGCCCGTGCGTGCTTCAGCATATATTCTTGAACGGTCATGACGCTTCGGGTGGTCAGGGTTTGAAGGTGCCCTTCCAGGGCGTGGTACTGATCATGACGAAAAACACCCGGAAATCGCCAAGCCCTCAGTTCCCTGGTTCCTCCGGCACGAACTCCTTCGGTAGCAGATCCGCCAGCCGTTCGAAGGCGAAGTAGCCGTAGACCGTGACGCCGTAGGGGTC
>JAWWAN010000394.1:0-4364 GCA_033721675.1 Rhodothermales bacterium
CGGGGCCTCTGCGGCTACATGAGCTACCCCTTCAACACCGAGCGCCCGGACGTCTACCGCGCCGACCTCACCGAGCTGATGCGCCTCCTCCGAGACGGCGACCTCGACCCCGTCATCGGCGCGCGCTTCCCGCTCGACGAGATCGGGCGGGCCCACGAGATGCTGAACGCGAGCGGCACCGTCGGCAAGATCGTGGTCGAATGTACGCCGGCTGAGGGAGCATGAGACGCCCCCAGGCCCCCGGCAGAAACTTCGATGAACAGGGCACCTTTTGGCGCGTGGGCAGGTACTGAAGAATCGCACCAACGTACCTGACGATGCCTTGCCGATGATTCTTCCGATTCATATCTACGGCGACCCGATCCTGCGCACCGAGACCGACGACGTCGCGGCCGACTCGCCCGAGCTCCAGCAGCTCATCGACGACATGATCGAGACGATGCACGGGGCGGCGGGCATCGGGCTGGCGGCGCCGCAGGTGGGCCGGACCGAGCGCCTCTTCGTGGTCGACCTGCGGCCGCTCTACGAAGACCTGACGCCCGAAGAGATCGCCGCGCTGCCCCCGCAGCCGATGGCGTTCATCAACCCGGAGATCGTGTGGGAGAGCGACGAGGACTGCGCCTTCGAGGAAGGGTGCCTCTCGATCCCCGACCTCCGCGAGGACGTCGTCCGCCCCGAGCGCATCACCATCGAATACCTGGACCGCCACTTCGAGCGCCACGAGATGGAGGTGGGCAGCCTGCTCGCCCGCGTGATCCAGCACGAGTACGACCACCTCGACGGGATCCTCTTCATCGATCACATCAGTGCCTTCCGGCGCGGGCTGCTCAAGCGGCGGCTCCGCGAGATGGCGCGGGGGCAGGTGGAGGCCGATTACCCGCTCGCCCTCGACCCGGCCGCCTGACGCCTGCGCTCGTAGGGTCTCGCCTCGCACGGTACGGCGCGCGCCATCGTGCTACCCTGGGGCGGTGAGGGGTGGGTGGATCTGCATCCCCACGCCGCCGAGTGGCTGTGATTCCTCAGTGCTGCCCTTCACGCCCGTACGGGGCGTAGAGAACCTGTTGGATGCCGCGTACACCCGCCACCTGAGCGTTTCAAGCCCTCCGGTGTGCTCAACCCCGTGCGGAGCTGCGCCTGGAGGTGAAGGTGCGCTTCTGATGAACGATTGTTTCTCAGGGCGAGACGGCGTACCATGAGCCGGCGCCCCTCCGCGATGGATTAGCCCTTCCAGCGATGCGTTTCCTCCCGATCCTCTTCGTGTTCGTGTTCCTGATGGCGGCTTGTGCGTCTGGGCCGGGTGAGCGGCATGAAGCCATCGCCGAGGCCCACGCGGCGATGGGAGTCCTGCACGACTCGTTGATGGCCGCGCACGACGCCATCCGCGCCGAGCACGATGCCTTGGTGGAACTGCACACCTCTCCCGCCGAGGAAGGCCGGTACCCGCAGCACGACTCGCTGCTCGTCGCCCACCGCGACCAGCTGAACGTGCTCAGCAGTCTGCTCGATGACCACCGCCAGCGCCTCGACGCCATGGCGGCGCAGCTCGAACAGCACGCGGCGGGCGACGTGGCGGGCAGCGAGGCGGACGCGGAGCACGACGCCATCGAAGCGGCCCTCGCCGAGATCGAGGCCGATCACGCGCGGATCCGGGAGACCCACCAGCATCTGCGGCGGGAGCACGTTCAGCTACGGCACGATCACGAAGAGGTGGTGCCGTAGCCGCACCCACCCGGTCGACCCCGGTGGACAGGGGAGATCCTCCCATCCACCCGTCCCCCTTAACCATTCGCCCACGACGGCCGGAACCTTTACCCCGGGCGCCGCGCTCATTCGGTGCCCGCGACCGTTCCTCTGCTCTGCCGTGATGACGATGCTCGGACGATGGCTTCCAGGGTGCTGTGGTCTGTGGCTGGCGTGCCTCGCCGCGCTGCCCGCCCCGGCTCAGACGCTCCACCTCATCCTGCCCACCGAAAACGAGGCCTTGCTCTCCGAGGACGGGCCGAGCTTCTACCAGTACACCGACCGCTACTTCGAGCGGCGGCGGTCGAGGCCGTGGCAGGGCGGGCAGTACGGCTTCGTCCGCAACCCGAAGCGGACCCGCCAGGGTATCGTCTACACGCGCTTCCACGAGGGCGTCGACATCCGCCCCGTCCGCCGCGACGCCGACGACGAGCCGCTGGACCCCGTGCGCGCCATCGACGACGGCGAGGTGGTCTACGCGAACCGCGTCGAAGACCATTCGAACTACGGGCTCTACGTGGTCGTCGAGCACTGGTGGGGCGGGGCGCCGTTCTACACGCTCTACGCCCACCTCAACACCGTCGCCGTGCGGCCCGGCCAGCGCGTGCGCCAGGGCGACGTCCTCGGCCGCCTCGGGTACACGGGCGTGGGCATCAACCGGCGGCGCGCCCACGTCCACTTCGAGATCAACCTGCTGCTCAACCGCGACTTTCAATCCTGGTACGATACCCACTTCAAGCCGGATGACGTCAACCACCACGGCATCTACAGCGGGTTCAACCTCGCCGGGCTCGACGTGCCGGCGCTCTACCTCGCCCTGCGCGACGACCCGGACCTGTCCCTCCCCGCCTTCATCGCACGGCAGGAGCCGTATGTCACCGTGACGGTGCCGGCCGACGGGATGCTGGATCTGCTGTGGCGGTACCCCTGGCTCTCGCCCGAGGCGAATCCGTGGCTGCTGCGGTATGGCGATGCCCCCCTGCCGGCCGCCTGGACCTTCACGTTCGATCAGTCCGGGCTGCCGCTCCGCATCGAGCCGGCCGCGCCCGTGAAGGAGCCCCGCATCGAGGTCTTCGCGGAGGCGCCCCTCGACTATCGCTACGTCACCGACGGCCTCCTCTCGGGTACGGACCGCCGGACGGTGACGCTCTCCCGGCAGGGCCGCCGCTACCTCGACCTGTTGACGCGCCCCTACCGCCAGCCCTCCTACCGGCGCGTAGAATGGTGATCGAGGACATGCGTAGGGGGGCGCGACGACGAATGCGCCCACGCGGCAAGCCGACCGCGGCAGGGATCCTTCCGATCCGGGCGGTGTAGATGCGGTGTGTATCCTGCTACACACGTCATCCCTACTCCGACTGATGCCCTCTATCCTGATGCGCGCGGCCACGGCTCCGGCGAGCCTCTGGGACCGTCTCGGCCTCGCCGTCTCTGGCGTGTGCGCGGTACACTGCCTGCTGCTCCCCGTGACCCTGTCCGTTCTGCCGTTGTGGCCCGTAGCAGCGGCGTTCGAGGCATGGCTGCACCCGCTGCTGGCCCTCCTGCTGGTGCCCACGACGGTGCTGGCGGCGCATGCGGGGTATCGCCAGCATCGGCGCCTGCACATCGCGGTGCTCCTCGGGGCCGGGCTGGCCGTGGTGATTGCCGCCGTAGCGCTGGGCATGGGCGGCATCTCCGAACTCGTTGAGGCCGGGGTGATGCTCGCCGGGAGTGCGCTCCTGCTCACGGGGCACTGGCGGAACTGGCGCGCCGACCGCTGCTGCGCTGCCGCTGAGGCGTGCCCCCGCCACGTCGAGGAGGATCACGTCCACGAAGCCCCCGCTCCGATCCCTGCGGGCTGATCTGCCATGCGCCGACTCAACTTCACGCTGGATGCCCCGACGATCGCGTTGCTCGAACGTCTCGCCGAGGCGTATTATGGCGGCAACAAGAGCCAGACGGTCCGCGCGGCCCTGGAGAGCCTGGCCGCCCACGCCGGCCACGACGGCTGGGTCATCGCCGGATACACGCCGGCCCGGCTAGAGGGCGAGGCGGCCTGCCATACCTGCGGCGAGGCCCATCAGGAGGGCGAGATCCTGTTCCGCCCCGTCTTCGAGCGCGGCCAGCGCCCGGACGCGCTGCCGCACATCCCCGCCGAGGTCTGGCTGGACTGCTCGGGCTGCGTAGAACAGCAACTGGAGAAGAACCCGGCGTGACCGATCCGATGACTGAAGACCCGCAGCATCCGCGCTACGGCGAAGAAGAGATCCGCCGCATCCTGAAGCGGGCTTCGGCGATGCAGGAGGAGCGGGTGCCCGAGACCGAGGGCCTGACGCTCGAAGAGCTGCAGCAGATCGCCGCCGAAGCGGGCATCGACCCCCGCTTCGTGGCGCTCGCCGCCGAGGCCGAGCAGCGCGGGGACGGGGCGCGGCGGCCGTTCCACCTCCTCGGCGGCGGCCTCTCGATCCTCGAAGAACGCTCGTTCCCCGGCCCGCTCACCGAGGTGCAACGGGATGAGATCCTCGACGAGATCCGCCGCACCTTCCAGCAGGCTGGCCGCATGGGCAGGGTGGGCCGTACCACCGAGTGGACGCACGCGGCCCACAGCGACGAGATCCAGGTGACGATCTCCGAGCGCGGCGACC
>JAWWAN010000395.1:0-4355 GCA_033721675.1 Rhodothermales bacterium
CCTCGAAGACCTCGACGCGCTGGATGAACTGGCCTCGTTCCTCGATGAGCACACGGAGGCCGGGCGCCGCTTTGCCTTCCACGAGTTGCTGGAACAGTTCAGTAAGACCTTGCTCCGCGAGTTGGATTACCGGCAGGAAGCCCGCAACCTCGTCACGCTCGGCCGCCACCTCGCCGACTACGACCGCCTGCTCGTGCCCCAGCCCGTCGACGACTACTCGACCTCGCGCGTGCTGACGATGGAGTACGTCGAGGGCACGAAGATCACCAGGATCAGCCCCCTCGCCCGCCTCGAGCTCGACGGCGAGGCGCTGGCCGAGGAGCTGCTGAAGGCGTACCTCGACCAGATCCTCGTGGACGGCTTCTTCCACGCCGACCCGCACCCCGGCAACGTCTTCCTCACCGACTCGACGCCCGGCGCCGACGCCCCGCGCCGCCTCGCCCTGCTGGATCTCGGGATGGTGGCCCGCCTCGACGAGAAGCACCAGGACCAGCTCCTGAAGATGCTGCTCGCCATCAGCGAAGGGCGGGGCCGCGAGGTGGCCGAGGTGGCGATCGCGATGAGCACGAAGCTACCCCACTTCGACCCCGACCGGTTCACCCGCGAGATCGCCGACCTCGTGGCGCGCTACCAGAACACCCCGCTCGAAGACCTGCAGGTGGGCCGCATCACGATGGAGGTGACCCGCATCGCCGGCGCCTGCGGCCTGCGCGCCGCGCCCGAGCTGACGATGCTCGGCAAGACGCTCCTCAACCTCGACGAGATCGGCCGCACGCTCGCCCCGCAGTTCGACCCCAACGCGGTCATCCGCCGCCACGCCGACTCGCTCATGCAGCGGCGCATGCTCAAGCGCCTCTCGCCGGGCCACCTACTCACCTCGGCGCTCGAGATGAACGAGCTCGTGCAGACGCTCCCGAAGCGTCTCAACAGCCTTCTCGACGACCTCGTCAACCGCGAGTTCGAGATCCGCATCCAGGCGCTGGACGAGACGCGGTTCTTGCAGCACTTCCAGCGGATGACGAACCGCCTGTCGATGAGCGTGGTGCTGGCGGCGCTGATCATCGGGGCCGCGCTGATGATGCGCGTCGAGACGTCGTTCACGCTGCTCGGCTACCCGGGCCTGGCGATGCTCTTCTTCCTGCTGGCCGCCGTCTGCGGCTTCGCCCTCGTCCTCAGCATCTACCTGAGCGACCGCCGCGACGCGGACGCCGCGGGCTAAGAGCGCCTGACGAAACCTCGATCCGGGCTGCGCGCGGCTGCGCCGATCCAAAGCCGGTAGCGTTAGGCACTCTAAACGGCCGGAAGCCCTGCCGAGGCGGCTCGGCAGGGCTTCCGGGTTCGTGCGCGGCGCGGGGGGTTTAGGACGACCGATCCGTGAGGTCCGCGAGGCGGCGGCTGGCCCGGTCGTAGAGCGCCTCGGCGTCCTTGAGCAGCGGGCTGTCCGGGAAGATCTGGAGCAGGCGCCGGTAGTGCTCTATGGCCTTTTCCAGGCGCTCCGGCTGCCGGGCCTGCACGCTCTGCTCGCTGAAGGCGATGTAGCTGCGGATGGCGCCCAGGAGGGCATCGTCGGCCCAGCGGGTGTCCGGGTACTGGTCGAAGACGGTCTCGAAGTAGAACGCGGCGGCCTCGTACAGCTCGCGGCGCTCGTAGAGCTGGGCCGTCTCGTACTGCTTGTGCGCCATCTTGCCGCGCAGCTCGGTGATGTAGGCTTCGGCGCGGGGCGCCAGCGCGTGGTCCGGGTAGCGATCCACGAACAGGTTGAAGACCTGCACGGCCCGCTCGGTGTCTGACTGGTCGAGCTCGAACTCCGGCGAGCGCTCGTAATAGGTCAGCGCCCGCTCGAACTCGGCCTCGGGCACCCGGGGATCGGTGCGGTAGAGCTCGACGAAGCGGTTGTACTCGCTGGCGGCCAGGATGTACTGCTTGTCGGCGCGGTAGGCGCGGGCGAGGGCGAGTTGGGCGTCGGCGGCCCACTCGTGCGCCCGGCCGAAGTCGAAGACGCCCTGCAGGTACTGGATGGCGCGGTCGTACTTCCCGCGCTCGAAGCGCTCCAGGCCTTTGTCGTAGGCTTCTTTCGGGCTCTCGTAGCGGAGGCGCCCGCCGCCGGCACACCCGGCCGCGAAGAGCACCAGCACCAGCCCGAGCATCGTCGCACGCATAATCTCTGCTATCTTGATCGGCACGGCCGGGGGTCGGTTTCGATAACGCCCCGCCGCGCCCGTTCGTATCCAGGCTCAAAAAAACGCCGGCGCCCGGAGGCTGCCGGCGTGGGTGCGTGCTGGTACGTGGGCTCCGTAGGGCGGTTCCGTGGAGAGAAGGGGGCCAGCGCCCCCCAGCGTCCCTCCTCCAGGTCCGTCAGTTCTCCAGGACGGTGCGGCCGTCGCGGTAGTGCAGGAAGAACAGCGCCGTGTTGGCGTTGCCCTCGCGGAAGTCGATGTCCATGCCCAGCCCCTGGTAGCGCCCGGCGGCGCGCATCGCGGCGGGCAGCGGCTCCCGGTCGTCGCGGACGAGCTGGGCCAGCAGGAAGCGCGTCACGTCGTAGCCGACGTAGGCGAGGCGGTCGGGGTCGCGGTCGGCGAGCTGGCGGTAGTTCTGGCGGAAGATCCGGACGGCGTCCGACTCCTGCACGTGGAAGTCATCCGCATAGAGCACGCCGAAGTCGCTGGCCTGGTCGCGGAAGGGCAGGTCGCGGAACTCCGAGTTGCCGAGGATGCGGGGCAGCACGCCGAGGCGCTCGAAGCCGTCGAGCACGCGTTCGATCTGGCTCTGCGCGGTCCGCCCGGAGACGGGCATGTAGACCGCCTCGGCGGCGCGCAGCGCGCTCTCGTCCACGCGCTCGGTGAGGTCGGCCCAGGCACGGGGGCCGGGCAGCAGCTCGTAGAAGACCACGTCGGCGCCGAGGCGGCGCGCTTCTTCCTCGAAGCCCTCGGCCATGCGCTCGCTGATCGAGTTGCCCTCTTCGGCGACGATGCCCACGCGGCGCACGCCCAGCTCCTGCACGGCCCGGCGGGCGGTCTGCGCGCCGCGCGCGGTGATGGTCGGGTTGGCCTGGAAGACGTAGCGGCGGCCCGCCGAGACGGTCTCGTCGGTGGCCAGCGGGGCCACCAGCACCACGCCCGCGCGCTCGGCGGCCACCGCCGCCGCCTCGGCCTCCTCGCTGTAGAGCGGCCCGACGATGACGTCGGCGCCGCCGGCGAGCTCGGCCACGGCGTTGCGCGCCCCGACGGCCGTATTGTTCGTGTTGCGGAAGACCATCCGCACACGCCGCTCGGCCTGCCGGTTGTGCTGGTCCACGGCCAGGCGGATGCCGTTGAAGAGGGTCTGCGTGAAGGCGGCGTCCTGGGAGCCGAGGGGGAGGGCGATGCCGAGCTGGATCGGCTCGTCCTCGCGCGTGTCGAGCGCCTCGCGGGCGAAGCGGATGGTCTGGTCGGCCTCGTCGAGGTAGCTGCTCGTCGGGTAGGCGCGCTGGAACTCGGTCAGCAGGTCGATGGCGGCCTGGGGATCGCCGGCGCGGTAGAGGGCCTTGCCGGCCATGAGGATGGCCGCGGTGGTCTTGCGGTGCAGCGGGTAGCTGTCGTAGACGAACCGGAAGCGGCGGGCGGCGAGGCCGTAATCCTCGGCCTCGAAGGCGCTGAGGGCCTGACCGAAGATGGCCTCGGCCTCGTCGATGCGCGGCACGGCCTCCTGGGCCGCCGCCGGCCCGGCCGCCAGCCCGGCCATCAGCAACAGCGCAAATAAAAAACGGGTCAGCTTCACGGGGGTCTCCGGTGTTTCCGTATTCCGGTGCTCCAGCTTCGCGGCCCCACCGGAACACGCGTTCATTCCCACTCAATGGTGGCCGGCGGCTTCGACGAGACGTCGTAGGCGACGCGGTTGATGCCGCGGATCTCGTTGACGATGCGGTTCGAGACGTGGGCGAGGAAGTCGTGGGGGAGGCGCGCCCAGTCTGCCGTCATGCCGTCCACGCTGGTAACGGCGCGAAGGGCACAGACGTTCTCGTAGGTGCGCTCGTCCCCCATCACACCCACGCTGCGGACGGGCAGCAGCACGGCGAAGGCCTGCCACACCTGGTCGTAGAGGCCGTAGCTGTGCAGCTCGCTGATGAAGATGGCGTCGGCCTCGCGCAGCAGCGCCAGCCCCACGCGCTCCACCGGCCCGAGCATCCGCACGGCCAGCCCCGGCCCGGGGAACGGGTGGCGCCCGACGATGGCCTTCGGCACGCCCAGCAGCCGCCCGATCTCGCGGACCTCGTCCTTGAACAGCTCGCGGAAGGGCTCCAGCACCTCGAAGTCCATCTCCTCCGGCAGCCCGCCCACGTTGTGGTGCGTCTTGATCGTGGCGCTCGGCCCCTTGAA